>JAHIZN010000287.1 GCA_018814245.1 bacterium | reverse complement strand
GCAAAACAAGAGTAGTTGCAAATGAGAAAAGCATGACAAGGGTTGTGTTTCTTATGATTTACACCCTTTGTAGATCTTTCCCTGTATTTGCGTACTATTGTTATGTTTCTGTGGCTTAATACAACAACCGCACAGGTTGAACAGTTTTGAAATATGCAATAATTAAGGAGGTACGAAGAAATGCAATTTAATATTATGGATGTGTTAAAGGAGAGCCCTACCCTGGCTGTCCTGCTATTTTGTTCGCTTTTGGTTATTACCTTTGCCCTTGAACGGTGGTGGTTTTATGCGAGAATAGGGTTGAACTCCGGTAAGTTTATGAAGGCAATAGAGGATTATCTGAGGAGGGGAAAGACAGAGGATGCTATAACCTTTTGCCAGAAGAAACGCAGCCCCATAGCAGCAATCATCAAAACGGGATTGGAGAACAAGGAATTAGATAGCCTTATTTTAGAAGAAATGATGTTTAATACCCGATTGGAAAAAACAACTGAGCTGGAGCGATTCTTAGGAATATTGGGTACCATGGGGAATCTTGGACCATTAATAGGTTTGTTTGGTACAGTGGTAGGGATTATGCGTTCCTTCCGTGACCTTGCTGCCTCTGGTTCAGGGGGACCGTCGATTGTTGCCGCAGGTATTGCTGAGGCATTGATTGCCACAGCCGCGGGATTGATTGTAGCTATAGTTGCTGTTTTGTGTTATAATTACTTTACGAAAAAGCTAAAGGATATATCTACGGATATGGATATTTGTACACGGAAGTTGTTGATACTGCTGAGTATTATTAAGTAATGGTAACTACTCAGGCATACAGAATTCAGGAGTCAGAATTCAGAATAGCTCCAGAGTAAGCCTATAAATCCCATTATATCTCTCTCAATATCCCCATATTTCCTGCGAAAACTATCATAGCAGGTGTTTTCATTATGACTTCTGACTCCTGAATTCTGTATTCTTGCTGCCTAAGTAGCTACAAATGTGCTTAAAATAACAATAGCTGAGTAGTTACAAGTAATGAAACAAACACAAGGAGTAGGTCTCACGCGGAGACGCGGAGAACGCGGAGAGAGAAACTTACGAGCAGAATAGAAACACCCACAAGATGTCCCTACAAGGTATGTCAACTTAATTAATGAATTGCATATAATCTGAGGAGATACCCAATGATCAGAGCCAGAAAACAGTCCTACAGAACAATCCGTGAACAGGAGATAACAACTGAGCCAAACCTTACCCCATTGATAGATGTTTGTCTGGTATTGGTCATCATCTTTATGGTTACAGCACCCATGGTCATGCAAGCTGGGCTCAAGATCCTTGAATCCCAGGCTGGAACAAGTGTTGGAAAACATGCAGCAGAGGAAAATATTGAGGTAATACTAACTGGGGATAATAAGGTCATGTTAAATGGACAGGAGGTATCATGGCAGGATTTTCCGGTCAGGATACGGCAGGAGATATTCAAGAGTAGGGATAAGCTCGTGTTTGTAACCGCAGATGATAGAAATCGTGTTGGCATGGTAGTAGAAATACTTGACATATCCAAGCAGCAGGGAGCTAAAAAGGTTGCTATTATCAGCAAGCCAGAGGGTAAGGGATGAAAAGAGTAATATTTCAGCCCTATAATTTTCCACCTGTGCGGTTGTGAATAATTGCATCAAGTCTCGTTAGTCAGTAGCTATTGCAACGAGAAGAGGCAGCACCTTTGGCAGAAAAAGAACCACAAAGGGTGTAAATATCGGTGGTGTCCTTAAAATCTCCCTATCTCCCTATTTCTCTATCCCCCTATCCCCTCGCGAAACATGAGTAATTGCAAATAAGAAAAGCCTGACAATGGCCAGAGTCTCTTATGATTTACACCCTTCGTAGGTCTTTCTCTGTATTTGCGTACTATTGTTATGCTTCTGTGGCTTAATGCAACAACCGCACAGATCAACAATCCGTCTAAAAGCCGACTATCCGACTCAGAGCCAGCATACCTATTAAAACCAATACCTCACTGCATTCACAACATGCACCAAGGGTATCACCCGTAACTCCACCAATCTTAATAATTAAATATCTTATCCATATCAGGATAAAAAGAGGGATAATAAAGGTCAATAGCATTCCCTTCCATCCGATTAACGCAAATGTCACCCCAATGGTAAAAATAGTTGATAGTACCAATTCCTTGATACCTGTTTGAGCAATAAATGCCCTTGCTTTACCATTTTCCCGGGCATAAGTACCAAGACAGCAGGCAATAACTATTCCCCACCGTCCCATTAATGGCATCAAGAGCAATGCCTGATTCTTGAATTCAGGCTGTATCTCTCCCAAAAAACATACCTTCATGCTTAAGATACATATCAGGCTAAGTACTCCCATTACGCCAACACAGCTATCACGCATAATAAAGAGAATCTTTTCTTTTTCCCTTGCTCCGGATAGACCGTCTATCGTGTCAGCTAATCCATCAAGATGAAGTCCACATGTCAGCCAGATAAGAATAGTAACTGTGAGTAGATTTGCAGTAAGTGGAGACAAACAAAGAATCTTTGAGAAGAATAGACTTGCTATAATCAGAATACAACCCAATATACAACCAATTACCGGAAAAAAGATTACAGATTTACCCAGTCCTTTTTCGGTTACCTCAATATTTGGATTTATAGTTAATCTTGTTAAAAACTGGAGAGCAATAATAAAACCATGCATAGCACAATCCTCCATATTCCAGCAATTCTCATTTTAATCACAAAGGCATGAAGAATTGTGAATATGAAATTCCAAATTTCAGTAGTGTCCCAAAATAACTTAAATTAGCAGGGACAAGCCCTGCAGCTACAGTTATATGGAAATCAACAAAAAACTTGACATAACGGTTGTAGGGACAGGAGATAGCACCTCTGGCAGGCTTGCCCCCTGCGAATGCAGCTTATCCTTATCCACAAGTCCAACCACCATTAATTCAACAATTCAGCAATTCAGCAATTCAGCAATTGACAATTGACAATTGAAAATTGAAAATTGCTGAATTAATGAATTGTTGAATTATTAATCATTTTATGATACATGCTTCTGTTACTTTGCAGCATTTTCCACCAGAATTCTGTCCCCAAAAGATGTGGGTAAGGATGAGTGCATTCGCAGGAGCACAGGCTCTGTCCGAAGCAGAATTTCTGATTTCTGCAGCATCTAACTTCTGTAATTCTCCGCATCTCCGCGTGATTAATCTGTACTTCTGATGACTAATGTGCTGCAAATTCATGGAAGAATTATTACTTTCCCATGGCATCATTCATTACCATTTTCAACAATCCTTTTGTATACTCATCATCCGGCTTTAGCTTCAGAACCCTTTCAAATTCAGCCTTTGCCTCTTTCTTCATCCCTTTTTGGTAGTAGATGGAGCCGAGATTCTTGTGAATATCTATATTCTCCGGATCCCTTTTTAATATCTCACAAAACTCTTTAATGGTTTCATCCAGCATCCCTTTTTTATAATAAGACTCAGCTAATTTCAGATGCCTTTCTATTCCTTTGCCATATTTTTCATCTGCCTCAAAAGCCTTTTCATAGCTTCCCTTGATGGTATATACCCTCTTCAAATTTGCTAATGCCGAGGGATGGTTGCGGTCACATTCAAGGGTTTTTTTAAACATTTTGACAGCCTCATCCCATCTCTTCTGGTTTGCATACAGTGTCCCAAGGTTATTGTAGGCATTAAGATAGTTTTTCTCCAAAGCAATTGTTTTCTTGTACGACTCCTCAGCCTTTTTTTCGTCATTGATCAAGGAATAGACCATGCCCATATTAAAGTATGAGCCCTCATCTTTGTGGATAAACCTTAGAAGCAGATGGCTGCCATTGAGCACCTTTTCAACCCACACCTGTCTGTTTTGGACATCATTATTTGCCCTTTCTACATAAATGCTGTTTAATACCTTCCAGTAGCATGTTTCATAGGGAAAGATTTCAACCGCTTTTTCTAAATAGGGGATAGCCTCTGTATACCTTTGTTTTTCTACAAACTCAAACCCCTTTCGATACCAAATATCAGCCCGATACGGAATGGTGGCTAAAAACATAATTACTATTATCCCCACAAACGAAACAGAATAAAGCATCCATCTTATCGGGGTAAAAGGAATTCTTGGGGTATCTTCTCCAGACACTTCAGGACGAATCACAAGCCCTCCAGTAACCATCATCATGCCCATGGATGACCAGAATAGCGACATGATACATATAAGTCCAAAGTTAAATTGGTTCTGAATAAGATACCCCAATTCACATGCCCCAAGGCAGGTAAATAAGATACGGTTATCACCCGTAAGCCTGCGGCATGTTTTCAAAAAAACCCAGGCAACAGTGCCCAGAAACCAGAGATATATCCCAAGCCCTATCAACCCCCGCGTTACAGCTACATCCAGAAAATCATTATGTGCCTTATCCGTGCCTATATTTGCCAGCTGCAGGGTATCAAGCCCTATACCCAGGATTGGGTGTTCTTTGATAACCCCTATGGTTGACCTCCATAACCCTATTCGTCCGCTGCCAGCCTTATTAATATCAATTTGTTGTGGATTGCCTGTAATCCCGGGGATAGAAGTTTCCATCTGTTGTTGCGGTTCTTCAATAACATGGAGAAATCTTCCAATTACAGATGTGTTTGGATTTAGCATAAAATAGGCTATAAATGGTATCAGGCAAGCTAATAATATTCTGAGTCTGCCCTTTTCTTCAAAGAGCCTTTGTCTGCCAGCCATAATCCCAAACAATACTAATCCAAAGCTGATCCCAAGTGTTGTTGCCCGCGTACTGGTGTAGAAAAAACCTATAATAATCAAGATAATCGCTGTTCCATAATACCATGGCCTTAGTGTTCGCAATATTTGAGGATAGATGCGGGCAAACAAGGTGTTGATACTTTCATCTACAGGAGATAATACCTCATGCCTTCCCTGCTTTTTCCCCTGCTTGCGTGAAGTACCTTTGGCAGATGTAGCACTACCGGCACTTTTAATTGATGGGTGTGGTTTTGCAGTGATGTCAACCTCATTAGCTCTTCTCTTTTCTAAGGGGTGGTGTCCGAGGGACCGGGTGGTTTCTTCTTTCTTAAGATACATTGCAAAGGCAAAGAAAAAAACCATAATCAGATATGTAGAAAGAAACGGGGCACTGCCAAAGGTAGCAAAAACACGATACGGGTCAAAAAAGCTCCATGAGAATGGGTCATGGCCAAAATGCTGAAAGATGCCGTAAATACTCTCAAAAACCGCAACCATGATAGCTGTCTTCATCATCTTTCTGATAAATGCTTTATCTGCAAAATTGACAACCAGATAGTAAAGGCAGACATAACCTGTTATGGCAAATAAACCCTCATATCGCTTGTAAAATCCAAAAAGGCTGATACATGGGGACCAGGAGATAATTGTGCAAAGAATGTTTATTCCCCAAAAGGCAAAAATAGGAATGTCTAATGGGGTGCGGACAAGGCGGCATTGCCTGCTGCTCAGCCATTTGATTGCCCAACATCCAAGCATAGGAATAACAAAGAGATACAGGAGTGTTAGCTTTGCCAGATCAAAGGTAGCATACAATCGCAAGTCAAACCAGACAGGGATGCAAAGAATGACACAAAGAAGTAGAAAACGAATAATTTTGTCACACACGGTAAACTCCGTAACAATGACTTGAGACTTCTTCAAGGTATCTGACAGGTCGGACAAGTCAGACCTGTCAGACTTGTTATCTTCTCGCAGTAATGGCTTGCAGCATTTTCATTGCCTTAGGATTACCCGGTTCAACCTCCAGCACCCTCTGGAATTGCATGGCGGCCTCTTTATACATCCCTTTTTTCATGTATACTGTACCAAGGTTTTCTAATGCAGAAATATCCTTTGGATCAGCCTCAAGTGCATTTTTGCACCGCTGGACCACCTCATCAAACCTTCCAAGCTGCCAGCAGAGGTAGCCAATCATGTTCTGAATTCGTGCTGCCTGATAGTTTGGATTTATCTTCTGCAGCTCATTTAAGACATCCAATGCCTTTTCCGGCTCATTCTTGGTGATATAAATTCTGGCAACATTATCCATGGAGGCTACATGTGCCGGATTCATCCTGTATGCTTCCTTAAATACAGCAAGGGCAGCATCAAGATTATTCTGTTTGGTATATATTACCCCAAGGTTGTTATAGGTATCAGATGAGAATGGGTTTATTTCTGATGCTTTTTTATAGTAATTAATAGCCTTCTGGGTAAACCCATCGTTTTCTGTTTTGGATAAAAGATAATTGGCAATCCCAAGGGTAAAATAGCCATTAGCATATCCAGGGGTTCTTCTTAATATCTCATTTGCCCCAGCATCAGCCTTTTTTGCCCAGAGAATTCTTTCCTCATCTGTGGCAGCGTTACGAGCCTGTTCAATATATGCCCTGTTTATCTCATCACGGTACCTGACCTCATAGGGGAAGGAATCAATTGCTTTTTGATATTCCTCAACCGCTCTCTTATTATCCCTGCCAAGGTATACTGTGCCCATCTTATAATATCCGTCAGCCACATACATCCGCCATGTAAGATGCGTTACACATATAAAACCACACAGGATTAATATATAACCAACATACAATACATTTTCATTCTTTGGTTTTCCCTTTCTCTCTGACAGTTGTTGCGGGATAAAGGAACACCCTGAAAAGAAGGCTATATTTAGCGTTTTGTCAAGTATTGAATTGTTTGACAGGCAAGGGGTAGTTGTTGATGGCTGCTGAAATATCCAGCCGCTCCTGACAATAATACCAGCTATTATGGCCAGTGTGCATGAAACAGGCGTTACACTAAAGCTGACTTGATTTTGAATAATATAACCAATGACACTGGCACCAAGGCAAAGGACTATTGGCCTGCCCGCAAGTGTGCTATGACGATAAAACTTCCAGACAAGCAAAAGAAAGCAGGCAATACCCCAGATATAGATAAACGCCCCAATAGCACCACGGGCAACAGCATGATCAAGAAAGTCCTGGTGGGTTCTATCCTCAAACTCTATTGGTCCCTTGCCGTCTTTTGGAAATATCTTCTGCAAATACTTGGGAAAAACCAATCCCATTGTATCGGGCCCTGTGCCAAATATAGGATAATCTTTGATGGTCTCAATGGCACTCCTCCAGATGAAGATTCTCCATGGCATAGCAATGGCTACCCCCTTGATAGGTGTCTGTGCATGAGTTGCCTTTTCTACTGATGAAAGATTGCTAACATCTGCCTTAACAAATAGTCCTGAAAACCTTCCGATAACAGAGCTTTCCTTGACCATAATATTATAATAAAAGAACAAAACAAATAGCCCAAGACCAAGGGCAAGGAGCTTCTTTTTATCCATGATAAATATCTTTTTACCAATAAGGCAAAAAAACGCAAAACTGCCGCCAAATAGTCCCAGGTAGCATCCACGGGTATTACCAAGTGCAAATCCCCAGTAGGTAATCAATATTGCGATACAGGCTATAACAGTGAGTACGGTATTCCCTAATAAAGGGCTTACGGCTGGTTGTGCAGCAGCGAATACCTCTATCTTCTTTTTCTTCTTCGTCTTTTGTGGTATAACAGGCTTAGAGGTGTAGCGTTTTACCTCATCTTTTTCCCTGCCAATATACAGATATAAACCAAATCCAATCAGCAGGGACATCAGGGCATAGACCGTATAAAATACAGGGTTACCAAAAAAGGAGATGATTCGCCAGGGGTTAAATGACTCCCATGATAAGGGATCCATACCAAAGTGCTGCACCAGGGCATATCCCCCTGAAATGGTGCCGACTATAAGGATGGATGTTAATATTCCCAGTACCTGCCGCTTTGTCTTTATAAAATTCACAGTAAGATAATAGATGACAATATAACAGGTAATGGCAAGTAATCCCTCATATCTCTTGTAGCAGCCAAACAGGCTCATTACCGGATTAAGGGAAAATATGGTAGAGGCAATGTTGCTTAACAAGAATGCAAAGACAACAAAATCAAATGGTGTCCTTATTGACCTGAAGTCTTTAAGGCTAACCATCTTTACTAACCACAGGGCAAGCAGAAACAGTGTAATAAAAAACATCATCCCAACCTTTGAAAGATCAAAGGTACTGTAGAGATGAATATCAAAAAAGAGCGGTACTGCAAAGACCATGATAAAGATTCCAATAACAATAAGTTGATCGCACCATTTAACAATTGATTTTGTGTTCATAATAACAAATATCTCCTTTTTTTTGCAAGCTGAAATCGTAAGCATTCAGCTGTCAGTCAGTAGTGAAAGGCTAAAGCCTGAACTCCAATCATACAGAATCGCGAATCGCGGATCGCGGATCGCGAATCGCGAATCTGTTCCATTCCCGCAGATTTACAATCCGCGATCCGCGATTCCCCCTGTTCCGTTCCCGCAGATTCGCGATCCGCAATTCGCGATCCGCGATTCCACTGCTCTGTTTCTTCAGATTCGCAATTCGAGATTCTGCTTCCTCTGACAGCTGAACGCTTATCCATCTATCCCCTCGGATGAAATTTAGCATGTTCTGTCTTTAATCGTTCATGATCAAGATGGGTATAGACTTGCGTTGTGACAATATTTGCATGTCCAAGCATTTCCTGAACACTCCTCAAGTCAGCAGAATTTTCTATCAAATGGGTCGCAAACGAGTGTCTTATAATATGAGGTGAGACTGTCTTGACTATTCCAGCACATCTTGCCCGCCACTTTATTATCTTCCAGAATCCCTGTCTGGTGAGTGGTTCTCCATGCCAATTCAAAAAGAGTATATCTGTTGACTCTTTTTTATTCTTTTTTATCATGTTGATTCTTACATTTTCAATGTATTGCCGTATATAAGAGGTAGCAATTTTACCAATGGGTACAATCCTTTCCTTTCCGCCCTTTCCAAAGACCTTAGCAAATCCTATCTCAAGATTAATATCACCTGTCTTGACTGCGATAATCTCTGAAACACGGACCCCTGTGGCATAGAGGAATTCAAACATGGCTTTGTCCCGTAAACCCAGTGGTTTATCAATGTCAGGGGTATTGAGAAGTTGTTCTACCTCAGATATTGTCAGAAACCTCGGAAGCCTATCCTCTTGTTTTGGCAGCTCTATATCCACAGTAGGGTCTATCTTCAATATCCCTTCCTGGATCAAAAATCGGAAAAAGGTTTTTAGTGCAGCTATCTTTCGGCTGATAGAGGTTGCTTTTAATCCCAGATCCTTCATATAAATAATATATGATATTATCTGTCCCCGCATAACCTCATCCCATGAATTTATCTGCATGGTCTTGAGAAACTCAACATATTGGAGGAGATCTTCCATATAGGCAGCTAAGGTGTTTTCACTTAATCCCCTTTCTACTCCCAAATAATTAATAAAATCATCTATTTTGTCCTTCATTCAGTTTCCTCTGATTTGTAAATGTGAACGATTATTTGTAACTACTCAGGTATTCAGAATTCAGGAGTCAGAATTCAGAATTCAGAATAGCCACAGAATAAACTTCTAACTAACTTGCTTGACCTCTTCAAGTAGTATCAATAATTTTGAAGAATCACCATGCCCCATGCAGGCGTTCTCATTCTGACTCCTGAATTCTGTATTCTGAATTCTTGCTACCTGTAGCAGTTACCAATTATTTCAATTCCTTATACTTGCATTTAAGAATAAATTACTCCTTCTTTCCATGCCAATGGTTGAGCTTTCTCCATGTCCAGGATAGACGATTGTTTCATCATCCAATGCCATTAATTTTTTATTTATAGATTTAATAAGGGTTTCATGCGAGCCATTGGGAAAATCTGTTCGTCCTACCCCTCCGGCAAATAAGGTATCACCTGTAAAGATACAATTGCGAATCTTCAGACAGATTCCACCCTTAGTATGTCCAGGTGTATGCAATATCTCAATAGTTATCCCTGAAACCTCAAGTATTTCACCATCTTCTAATATATAATCAGCCTGTTTTGAGGTTACAGAGTAATTTAAAAAAGAAGAAAGATTTGATATGGGGTCATGAAGCATTTTGGCATCGTTTTGATGGATCAGTATCTTTGCCCCGGTTTGCTCAGCAATAAATAAATTTGCTCCAATGTGATCAATGTGTCCATGGGTATTGATGATATAAACAGGGTTCAATCCTTTTCCCTTTAAGAACTGCAATATCCTTTCCCCATCTTCTCCCGGATCAATGATGACGCATTCACTTGAGTTTTCCTGAGCAATAATATAACAATTTGCTCTCAATTCTCCAACCATAAGCGTGTAAATCTGCATTGTTCACCTCCAGTGTGATAATTATACATGAATGCATACAAAAAGTCAACTGGAAATTTGTAACTACTCAGCTATTGTTATTTTAAGCACATTTGTGGCTACTCAGGCAGCAAGAATACAGAATTCAGGAGTCAGGAGTCAGAATGAGAACACCTGCTATGATAGTTTTCGCAGGAGATATGGGGATATT
>JAHIZN010000286.1 GCA_018814245.1 bacterium | reverse complement strand
CGATTGCCTTGTCAATTGGAATATCTTTAAGGCAATACAGGCAATCATTGTATACAATATTAGATTGTTGCATGGTCAATTGTTCACCGAGAATTGCTGCACAAAGATAAGGATAAAGAAGGGGGAAATGATGGAAATTTCATCTTTTCCCCTTTCTCTGGAAATTACTCAATAACCTGTGGATTTTGCAAGCCACAATTAACAATAGATAAACGATTACAAGAGAAAGAACCACAAAGGGTGTAACTCCTTAGGGAAAATAATTGCGAACAATAACGATAACAAGGTAACCACAAATGAGAAGAGCTTGATAATGGTTTATTTCTTAGAATTTACACCCTTTGTGGTTCTTTCTCTGTATCTGTATTCTTGCTGCCTGAATAGTTACTGTTGCTTTCAACCTCCTGCGAATTGCCACAGGATATTGAGCAGTTGCTTTCTCTGCATTCTTTGCGAATCCTTTGCGATCTTTGCGAGAATCATTCAAGCTTGGATAATTAAATGAATGAGCAAAAAATAGAAAAATATTGTCACACCATTATCGAATATGGCTTTTTAGGGCTTCTTTTGGTAGTTCCCTTATACTTTGACCCGCAGGCAAGCGGTGTCTTTGATACTACCAAGATAACGGTCATGCGGTTTTTTTCCATAATCATCCTGACTGCATGGCTGGTAAAAGCTGCCCTTATTGGTCATTCATTTGTGCGGAGCAGGCTGGATCTTCCGGTACTTGCCTTCTTTTGGACAAGCATTCTCTCTACGATATTCTCCGTGTATCCCTATACAAGTCTGGTTGGGGCATACAAGCGGCATGAGGGACTAACAACAACAATATCCTATATCCTCCTCTTCTTTGTAGCAACTAACTTTTTTCATCAAAAAAGATTATTCAGGAAGACATGCTATTGTTTCTTTGCAGTAGCAATTTTTTCCTCTATCTATGGCATTGCCCAAAGACTTGGTATTGACCCAACAAATTGGGCATCAAATGTATCAGAAAGGGCTGTTTCTTTCTTTGGTAATCCCATCTTCTTTGGTGCCTATCTCTGCATGACCATCCCCTTAGCCTTTGGCTTTTTTCTTAGCAGGCAAAGGCAAGAAAGTATTTTGCCCGGCAAGAAAAAAAAGACTACAACGACTCATGCTGCAAAGCCAGTTATCACAACACCTAAAAAAATTGAGACTACTGTCGCCACAAAGGGAAATTGGACAGTATGGTTGTATGGAATTATCCTGTGCCTGTCATTTGCTGGTGAGATATACGCTATGAGTCGTGGGCCATGGGTAGGTTTATTCATGGCTATGATTTTGTTTGGTATCGTGGCTGGGAAAAAGATGCTATTTGAAAACAGGGTGCGACTATGTGTAATAGGTGTAGTTTTTGGTTTGCTTATATTGTCTGCCTCTGTTGGTCCCCATTCTATTTTTGAGAGAATCTCCTCAACGGTTGAGATAAAAGAGACCGCAACCGGTGAAAAAAAGGCTGAGATTACTGGTGGAGCAGGGAATCGGCTCAAGATATGGGAAAGGTCGGCTCATATTATGAGGGATTATCCTGTATTTGGGATTGGGCTGGATTCCCTGAAGTTTGTTTATACAGGGTACAAGACACTGCTCATGGAAAGCTTAGAGGGGCATAATGTTGACTATGACCGTTCACACAATGAATTCTTTGATATAGGTGTTATGCGTGGGTTTGTGGGATTGGGTATCTATCTCTGGTTATTCTTTGCCTTTTTCTTTTTCTGCTGGAAATCATATCAGGGGATAAAGAATTCAAACGACCGATTGGTTCTGCTGGGCATTTGCTCCGCTGTTCTGGCGTATCATGCACAGAGCTTTTTTGCCTTTGCTGTTTGTTCGTTTACCATCCTCTTTTGGGTATTAATGGGAATGGGCATGGTACAGGCAGGATATATTACCTTGCCGCAGGAATCAAAGAAAAGGGGAATAAAAATCTCTCCCATTAGGTATGGATTAAGTATCCTGATTATTGGCATGGGGATATTTCTTTTCTATTTAGCCCATTTTCCGTATAAGGCAGATATATACTTTCGAGAGGGGGAAAGGGCTATTAATGAGAACAACTTAGATAAAGCATTGGAGTCGTATGAACAGGCAGTAAAATTCAATCCATGGGAACGGCACTATTATGGAGAGCTTACATTTACCTATTACAAAAAGGCAGCCTCTATCCCTATGGAAGATCAAGATAAAAAAAGGGAGTGGGTACAAAAGGCATTTAACCGAACAATGGATGCCTTTGTCTTAAATCCAACTGACGGCTATTTTTATAATATCATGGGTGCAATTTATGCCCTGTCCTATGATGTGGATGGAAGAGAGCAGGATAAACAAAAGGCGTTTTCATCCTATAAGACAGCATTGAAGCACAATATTGTTTTTGCTGAGCCGCACAATAATATGGCAGCACTATATTCCAAGCTTAATCAATATCAGAATGCTATCAAAGAGTATGAAGAGGTTTTGAGGATAATCCCGGATGATGTTCAATGTATGAGCACAATTGGTGATATATATTTTAAGATGGGGCAGATGGATAAGTCTATCCAGTGGCAGCAGAAGGCTGTTAGTATAGATCCCAAACTTTCCAGGGCATGGCATCGGTTGGGAGAGATATATTTTTCACAAGGGGCATATGCCTCATCTGCAATGTGTTTTAATCGAATAATCGAGGCAGAACCAAACAATGTTAGTGTGCATATTGACCTTGGGGCAGCCTTGCTCAGGGGCGGGAAGATAAAAGAGGCTCGGAAAGAGTTTGAGTATGTGTTGAGCCATGATCCAGGGAATACATATGTTCGAGGGATATTGGGATCCATGGCAATGTAGAGGGTTGATTCCATCATCTGAAAGGCACTGCATATAGAGATGCAAGTTTTTGCATCTCTATATGCCTCTGTAATTTCACCATGCATTAATTGTTGAATTTGTTCGCAATTCTTTTTAATCTGCGATAATTTGCAAAATCTGCCCACCTGTGCGGTTGTGGATAATTGCATCAAGCCTTGTTGGTCAGTAGCTATTGCAACGAGAAGAGGTAGCACCTCTGGCAGAGAAAGAACCACAAAGGGTGTAAACTTAGGGAAAATAATTGCGAGCGATAACAAGAGTAATTGCAAATGAGAAAAGCCTGACAATGGCCAGAGTCTCTTATGATTTACACCCTTTGTGGTTCTTTCTCTGTATTTGCGTACTATTGTTATGCTTCTGCGGCTTAATGCAACAACCGTACAGGTTGAAATCTGCGAGAATATTCTTCACAGCTGACTTGGGGTATTGTCCTCAACTGAGTTTTACCTGACTTTTGAAGCTACTGCTGCGTCATCATTAAATGTTAGGATATAATAACTTCAATTTCCTCCGAGCATCGCTGGAATATTGTCATTCCTGCCCCTGTGAATGAATGATGACGCAGCACTACACATCAATCGTATTTATTTCCTCATTGCTTGCTGCTTACTGCTTGTGATTCCTCCATTGCAGCCCCGACCCATTGCGAGGGCAAAGATTTGCTTGGCTTCACACCCAACAACTTAAGTTTTTCTGCCTGAATAATAACATTACCCTTGCCTTCGCTGAATTTCTTGCGAGCCTCGTTGTAGCTGTCCTGTGCCTGTTGGATGTGCCCGCCCACCTTTTGCAGATCTGCAACAAAGCCCACGAGCTTGTCGTAAAGCTCGGCACCGCGGCTTGAGATCTCCTTTGCATTGCGGCTTAAGTCTTCTTGTCGCCAGAGATAAGCGACGGTACGAACAACAAACAACAAGGTGCTGGGGCTGACGAGGAGGACATTCTTATCCCATGCCTGCTGAAACAGCTCGCGGTCATTAGTCACAGCGAGCATAAATGCCGGTTCTAATGGAATGAACATGACCACGAAGTCCAGCGATTTGAGGCCATAAAGTGACTGGTAATTTTTCTCGGACAGAACCTTGATGTGGCTACGAATCGAAGTCTGGTGGCGTTTGAGTGCGGCGGCACGCTCATCCTCGCTCTCTGCAGAGGCAAAAGCTCGGTAGTCCGGCAGAGTCATCTTGGAGTCTACCACAAGATGACGGTCACCCGGCAGATGAATGACCACATCCGGAATAACATGCGACTGCCCGTCTTCGCTCTTAACGCTGCCCTGTCGATCGTAATGCTGACCAGCGCACAAGCCAGCCTTTTCCAGAACATCGTCAAGGATAATTTCGCCCCAATTGCCTTGAGCCTTACGGTCGCCCTTAAGAGCGAGAGTAAGGTTTTGCGCATCCTGGCTCAAGGCGTTGTTAAGCTGAATAAGTTGCTTGACCTGCTCAGAGAGTGAGCTGCGATCCTTACCTTCATTGGTATAGACTTCCTCTACTTTTTGCTTAAAATCAGTGATTTGCTGACGGAATGGATTTAGAATCAGGTCAAGATTGGTTTTGTTTTGTTCGGCAAAGGTTTTGCCCTTTTCTTCAAAGATTTTCTGTGCCAGATTCTCAAATTCCTGCTTCATCTGTTCTTTTGCCTGATTCAAAAGCTCAATCTGCTCCTGATATTTCTGGACTTGCTCGACCAGTCGGGTTTCTATTTCAGCATTTTTTTGAGTTAAATCAGTGATTTGTTTGGTAGCATCTAATCGATAGCTTTCAGCAGAGGCGGAATTAGCTTTGATGTCCTGATTCAGTTTTTCTATGGTTGATTTTAGTTCGACAGCAGCCTTGTCTGTTTCTTCCTGCTTCATCCTGAGCAAACTTTCATGACCAGCCTTAAGATTTATCATAGCTTTTTCAGCATTTTCTTTCAGTTCATTTACTAATCGGTTGTGTTCAATAGATTTTTCGTTCAAGGATTGCTTGTGATAAAGCCATTCAATGATTACAACAGCTAAAACAACAAGGCAAAGCGATAAAATCGAAACCATAATCACTCCCGGCAAAGCCTGCCTCACAGCAATTCTAAGTTAAGGCAGGAATTCTTCTCTTTCATCACCAAGACACTAAGAAACACCAGGATTCTTTCTCCCTTCGTGCCTTTGTGGTTAATTCTTCTCCTTCCGAACTATCCCAACGATAACCCAAGACACCTCAGAATATCATGGTAGGTTACCATCAGTAGAAGGGCTATGAGAAGGGTTATCCCAATAACATTTGCTACCTCTTGAACCTTCCATGCAATCTTTTTATTAGTAAGTTTTTCAATGCAAAGAAGAACCAGATGCCCTCCATCAAGTACAGGAAGCGGAAGCAGATTAAAAAACCACAGGTTGACACTTAGAAACCCAATAAAAAGCAATAAGCTGCCCAGACCTGATTTGCTTTGCTCCCCAGCCATATGAAATATCCCTACAGGACCAGAAAGATCATTGACAGAGATACATTTATCAACAAAGCCCTGAATAACCAGCATAATATATTGAGGCGTACCAATAACTGTTCTTAAGAATCCATCGGTTAATGCCTCTACTGGTCTCAATCTTTTAATCTGTATCTTGCCCACAACCGGTTTTATCCCAATCTGTCCTATCTGAACAATTTTTTTGCCTTGGGCTATTTTCCCTTCTACAGGGATTATTTTAATCTGCATCTCTTTATTCTGTCGAAGAATGGAAAACATCAAAGGCTTTTTTATGCTTTCATACACAACCGTTGTTACCTCTTCCCACTCATCAACTCGTTTGCCATCTATAGAGACAATACTGTCGCCTGCTTTTAATCCTGCCTTTTCTGCAGGAAAGCCTTTGACCAGATCTGCAATCTTGGTGCTGATATATGGCTTAATTCCAAGCGTAGAGATGTCAATAGGTTGTTTTGAAGGAACCTGCAGCTTAAACTCGAATTCCTTGCCTCCATCCCGAAGAACAGTTAGTTTCATAACCTCTTTTGGTTTTTTCTTAAGCAAAACCCCCTGAACATCATCCCATGTTTTTACAGGCTTAGAATCAATCTGAATAATTTTATCCTTAAACCTTATACCTGTCTCATAGGCAATGCTTTTCTCAGATATTTTTCCAATATCTGAGGGTAGCGTGGGAATACCAACACCAAGCATCAGCCCTATGGCATAAATAAAAATAGCCGATATAAAGTTGGCAAATGGGCCGGCAATGATAATAAATGCCCTGTTCTTTTTAGAGGCTGAATAAAATTCCCATGACTCACCTGTTAATTTATCCGGTGTATCGCCAGCCATCTGAACATACCCTCCCAATACAGGCAGAGCAGAGATGCAATACCTTGTCTCGCCCTTGGTAAACCCAATCAACTCAGGCCCAAAGCCTATAGAAAACTTGTCTACCCTTACCCCTACCTTTTTAGCAGCCAAAAAATGTCCCAGTTCATGTATGAAAATGACCACACTAAAGGCAACTAACGGTGCAACTACATACAAGAGAATATTACTAATATCCATGATTCACATCCTTTTTTGTAATCGTTCAGGCTATAACATTAAAAGTGTAAGAAGGGGGATATGCAGCAATCAGCAATTCTCGGTGAACAATTGACCGTGCAACAATCTAATATTGCATACAATGATTGCCTGTATTGCCTTAAAGATATTCCAATTGACAAGGCAATCGACCGTCAGCATGCAAAAACATTAGGCAATATGTGATATTTAT
>JAHIZN010000285.1 GCA_018814245.1 bacterium | reverse complement strand
TGCTAATCTCAATTCACTCATTAATTACACCCTTCACAAAACATTGCATCCACCACCATGATAAATCATGGTGCTAATCTCAATTCACTCATTAATTACACCCTTCACAAAACATTGCATCCCCCACCATGATAAATCATGGTGCTAATCTCAATTCACTCATTAATTACACCCTTCACAAAACATTGCATCCACCACCATGATAAATCATGGTGCTAATCTCAATTCACTCATTAATTACACCCTTCACAAAACATTGCATCCACCTTAGCCATTACCTGATTATCCTTATAGTGCATAAGCTCAATTGCCTTTGCCGGGCATTCTGAGGCACAGATACCGCACCCTTGACATTTTGCCGGCTCTATCTCTGCTGCACCATTATTGTTAATAAATGGCACATCATAAGGACACATGCGGATACAGGTCAGGCACACCACGCACTTGTTTTGATCAATCCACGAAACAACGCCGCCAACATCTAAGTAATCCTTAGCCAATATGGTTGCTGCCCTTCCGGCAGCTGAAAGCGACTGAACAATGGATTCTGAGATGTCCTTGGGTGAATGGGCAAGACCACACAAAAACATGCCCTCTGTAGCAAAATCTACGGGTCTCAGCTTCATGTGTGCCTCAAGGAAAAATCTATCCTGATTCAGTGTAACCTTCAAGAGCGGTGCCAGCCGTTCATTCTCTGGATAGGAGACAATCGCTGGTGCAAGTACCAGCATGTCCGCAGACAGCACCACATTCATACCAAGTATTGGGTCAAATACCTCTACCTCCAATTGATTTCGGGGTTCGGATAAATTCTGACTTTCCACTTTCCATTTTCCACTTTCCATTTTCCACTTCTGACTCCTGACCTCCGGCTTTTTATCCACATCATACCTGATAAACACCACCCCTGCCTCTCGTGCCTTGTAATAATACTCCTCTCGAAATCCGTATGTTCGAATATCCCGATACAGGATGTAAACCTTTGTTTCAGGGTTAATTTCTTTTAGCTTCAGGGCATTCTTTATTGCCTGAGAGCAGCATATGCGGCTGCAATATGGGCGTTGTTCATCCCGTGAGCCAACACATTGAATCATAACAACGGATCGCGGATCGCGGATCGCGGATCGCGGATCTGCCAGATTCTCTTCCAGTTCCCGCTGTGTAATTACTCGTTCACCCTGTCCATACAAATATTCAACAGGTTTTGATTCTACTCCACCGGTAGCAACAATCACCACGCCGTGTTTTATTTCTTCAATTCGCAATTCGCAATTCGCAATTCGCGATTCAAAATGTCCTACATGACCAGAAACAGAGACAACCTCACTTGCCAGATGAACCTTGATCAGGCTATGATTTTTTACCTCGTTGACAAGCTGCCTCAAATGTTCCTGCGGGTCAAAACCATTCAGGGTAAAATGCAAAGCTTTAAGATTGCCGCCAAGTTGTGCCTCGCGTTCTACAAGCTCAACATCAAACCCCTGTTCAGCCAATGACAATGCTGCTGTCATCCCGGAAAGCCCGCCGCCAATCACCAATGCCCTTCTGGTAACATTCATTTTAGTTGTATACAATGGCTCAAGCAATGCGGCTCTAGCGACAGCCATTCTCACTAATTCTTTTGCCTTTTCGGTTGCTGCCTGTGGTGAGCCCTGATGTACCCAACTGCATTGGTCGCGTACATTTGCCATCTCAAACAGGTATTTATTTAGTCCCGCCTCCTGGATGGTGTCCTGAAACAGCCTTTCATGCGTTCTGGGCGTACACGATGCCACGACTACCCGATTAAGGTTGTGTTCACGAATCTTTTCCTGAATCAAGCCCTGCGAATCCTGTGAGCAAACATATATCTTTTCCTCAACGCAAACCACCCCGGGCAGGCTCGACGCATACCCTGCTACCCCCGGCACATCCACCACACCTGCAATATTTATACCGCACCTACAGACGAAAACACCAACCCTTGGTTCCTGATTGCTCACATCCAATTCAGGCGGATAATTTTTGTGAATAATTTCTTTGCCGCGAACATCAAAAAGCAGCTCTCCAATACAAGCTGCTGCACCAGAGGCTTGCATCACTGTTTCTGGTATATCTTTCGGCTCTGATGATGCCCCGCAAACGAAAATACCGGGCTTAGAGGTATTTATTGGTGTCGTAACAGCTGTTGTACAAAAACCATACTGATTTAGATTCACCCCAAGTTTATCTGCCAATTCCTTTATTTTGGGCGATGGTTTTAATCCAACAGACAGGACAACCATATCAAATTCTTCCTCAATCAATTCACCAGAGGAGGAAACATATAGAATTATCAGATTATTGGTAGCAGGGTCTTCTTTTACCGTAGAAACCATACACCGTACATATCTAACACCATATTCATTCTTTGCCCGTTCGTAGTAGCTGTCAAACCCCTTGCCAAAGGCACGAATATCCATAAAAAATATGGTTGGCTCAAGCCCTTTTGCATGTTCTTTGGCGATAATGGCTTCCTTGGTTGCGTACATGCAGCACACTGATGAGCAATATTTCCGCTCCTCATCCCGCGAGCCAACACACTGAATCCATGCAACCTTCCTCGGCTCTTTATGATCAGATGGTCTTGCCACATGACCGGTTGTAGGACCTGATGCCGAAAGGTATCTTTCAAACTCTAAGCTGGTAACAACATTAGGATAGTATCCATAGCCATACTCTTCCCGCACCTGTGGGGGAATGGTTTCTACCCCAGAAGCAAGAACAATGCCGCCAACTACTATCTCCTCAATCTGTTCTGTCTGTGTATGATCAACTGCCTTTGCCTGACAGACCCGTTCGCACTCATAGCATTCTGAACAGATACCGCAGGAAAGGCATCGCTGTGCCTCAGCCCTTGCCGCATCCTCAGTAAAACCAAGGGCAACCTCAGCAGAACACCCATCAATCCTTTTCTTTACATCCATCTCCGGCATTTTCTGCCGCGGCATCTTGCCAATCCCATCAAGCGGCACATCTTTTACTGCATCAGCCAGCTTTTTCCTCCTGCCATGTTTAAGGTCTATCCCTCGCAAATATCTATCGATTGATTCAGCAGCCACATGGCCTGCCTTAATGGCATCTACCACAAAAGCAGGGCCTGTTACAGCATCCCCGCCAGCAAATATGCCTTCATGACTGGCAGAAAGTGTTTCCGGGTCAACCTCAATCGTGCCCCATTTGGTTGAATTTATCCTGAGCCAGCTCAAGTCAGATGCCTGCCCAATGGCTGGAATAACAATATCAACATCTATTACAAACTCAGAGCCTTTAATTGGCACTGGCTTTTTTCGACCACTTGAGTCAGGCTCGCCAAGCTCCATCCTGATACACTTTACACCAACAACCCTATTCCCCTCTTGGGAGGGGTTAGGGGTGGGTTCTTTTCCAAT
>JAHIZN010000284.1 GCA_018814245.1 bacterium | reverse complement strand
TAATCGATTATTGTGTGTGGAATCTTTGTAGCTGCGACCTGCCAGAGGTGCTCTCCTCTAGTGGTCGCTTATTGATGGGGCAGAAACAGGGACGGCAGTACCTCTGTCGCTCTGTCCATACATAATTAACTATGCGACAATTTTAACAGTTGACACAGCAGCAGTCCTTATTTTCCTTATTGAATCAGGCATAGGCAATTATATTTGATTGTCTGTGCTTTTTTTGTTTTTCTGACAGCCTGCGATATTTGGTAATGTCTGAATTAGGCTACTGTCATGTCAACTCTCAAGTGTCGGATATTTAGGATGTAGTACCAAACCTGCCATCTGACTTGAGTGCTGTTGTAGGGGCAATTCATGAATTGCCCCTACTGTCAGACACCTGCCTGCCGCCTCAGCGGGGCAGGGAGATGCTCTCCTCTTGTGATCGCTGTCCCTATTCTGCATTTTGCATTCTGAATTCTTGCTGCCTGAAACATAAAAATAATTGTTGACAAGATTACTCAATTATGTTATACTTTCTTTGTTTTTAACTATTCAGGCAACAAGAATAGTTAAAGCAGGGACAAGAGGAGAGCACCCTTGGGCACCATGCAGCTACAGCTATTCGTGGGCAACTTGCAGCTGCGACTTGCCAGAGGTGATCGCCGTCTTCCGTTTTCATTCTGACTTCTGAATCCTGTATACCTGAATAGTTACCTTTGTTTTTTTTGTTTCTGAAAAGGAGATGATTTTAAGATGTGGCTTTCTACAAAGGGTAGATATGCGGTTCGTATAATGCTTGAGTTGGGACTCCATAATAAAGGAGAGATCGTATCTGTGAGAGAAATATCCTGCAATCAGGATATTACCCCTCAATATGTTGAGCAACTAATGGTAAAATTGAGGAAGGCAGGTTTTATAGAAAGCATCAGAGGTCCGGCTGGTGGTTATCGACTTACAAAGGATGTATCTGAAATTACAACTGGAGATATAATCAGGGCATCAGAGGGCTATATTGAGCTTGTTTTTTGTATTGACCCCAAAATAAGCAAAAAAGAGTGCCATCGAGCTTCAGGATGTGCTGCCAGACTGCTCTGGAAAAAGGTTGGAGAAAAGATGGCTGAGGTGTTGGATTCAACTACGATTGAAGATTTGGTAGCCATGGATAGAGAGATGAGCATTGAAAATTATGAATCATGAATTATGAATTATGAATTGAAAGAGGAGAATGGTGATTGACAGATTGGTGTGATATTGGCAGTCGCGAGCTTTAGCTTGCGTAAGTTGTAGGGATAGAGCCTGCCCCTGCGAATGCAGGGGGTGCCAATGGTGCTACCATCTTGTTCCTGTCCGTTTGTGTCTTATCACGAATTTAATTAAGGAGGATTTTTATGCAGTTAGATGATGTTGTTATTTCAAGGGCAATCGTAGAGAGTTGGAGCAAGGATTTGCTTGACTCGATGGAGATTGATGTGGCAATTGTCGGCGGCGGGCCGGCAGGCTTGACAGCAGGCTATTATCTGTCAAAGAAGGGATTAAAGGTAGTGTTGTTTGAACGAAACCTTTCTATTGGCGGCGGCATGTGGGGCGGCGGAATGATGTATAATAAGTGTGTGTTTCAACAGGAATCAAAGCCAATCCTCGATGAGTTTGGGATACGGACGCAGGAGTATCAAGAGGGATATTTCCTTACTGATTCATTAGAAACGGTTACCATGCTTTGTTCTGGTGCCATCCGTGCGGGCTTAAGGATATTTAATCTTATTGGTGTTGAGGATGTGATGATCCGCAAGGAGGGTGTTACCGGCTTGGTGTTAAACTGGACTGCGGTTACCATGGCAAAACTACATATTGACCCGCTTACTATTCGGGCAAAGGCTATAATTGATTCCACAGGTCATGCTGCAGAGGTGGCTCAAATAATTGTACGAAAAATTGGAAAAAAGCTTCTTACTGAAACAGGGGAGATGTTGGGAGAAAAACCTATGTGGGCAGAGGTTGGCGAACGCACTATTGTAGAAAATACTAAGGAGATGTACCCCAATGTTTTTGTAGCCGGCATGTCAGCCAATGCTGTATTTGGAGGTCCAAGAATGGGTCCAATATTTGGCGGTATGCTGCTTTCAGGGAAACGGTCAGCTGAGCTTATTACAGAAAGATTGTCCAGATAGTACAGATTCTTTGCACGCAGATTATGCAGATTAATCAGATTACTAAAAAATCTGTGTAAATCTGCGTAATCTGCGTGCAAAAAAATCTTTGAAAGGTGATGGTGTTTACAGTCAGAAAGGAGGCAGTATAAATGCCAAAAACAATTGCCGAAATCAATGAACGGATTAAAAAGGGCGATGCAGTGGTTGTTACTGCTGAAGAGATTATTGATATTGTAGATAAAAAAGGGGTTGAACAGGCAGCCAAGGATGTGGATGTGGTTACTACTGCTACCTTTGGTCCAATGTGTTCCTCTGGTTTTTATTTTAACTTCGGGCATTCCAAGCCAAGGATCCGAGCACAAAAGGTATGGCTGAACAATGTCCCTGCTTATGGTGGGTTAGCTGCGGTTGATGCCTATCTGGGTGCTACGGAATTGCCGGAGGATGACCCAACCAATACTATTTATCCAGGGGCATTCAAGTATGGCGGTGCTCATATTATCGAGGAACTGGTTTCTGGTAAAGATGTCCGATTAAAGGCTATTTCCTATGGTACGGATTGCTACCCGGGAAAAGAGGTGGAAACCATTATCAACCTTAATGATATGAATGAGGCAGTACTTTTTAACCCAAGGAATGCGTATCAAAACTATAATGTAGGCGTAAACTGTTCTGATAGGGTTATCTATACCTACATGGGTGTATTGCAGCCGCGAATGGGTAATGCCAACTATTCCAGTGCCGGACAACTATCCCCCCTATTAAATGACCCGCTCTATCTGACCATTGGCATTGGAACCAGAATATTCTTAGGCGGCGGCATAGGCTATGTTGTCTGGAATGGTACGCAGCATAATCCATGTGCCTTGCGCGGCGAAAATAAGGTGCCCAAAAGGGGGGCAGGCACATTAGCGGTTCTTGGTGATTTGAAGCAAATGAGCCCAAACTGGCTCAGGGGTGTGAGCATGACCGGCTACGGGGTTAGCTTGGCTGTAGGGATTGGTGTACCCATTCCTATTCTCAATGAAGAGATATGCCGATTTACAGCTGTCAGGGATGCAGAGATTTATGCACCTGTAATAGATTATAGCACAACATACCCACAAAGGGAATCAGATGTCATAACTGAGGTAAATTATAGCCAACTCAAGAGTGGGAAGATAATTGTTAATGGCAAGGATATCCCCACAGGCGGGCTCTCAAGCTATGCCAAGGCAAGGGAAATATCAGGTATACTCAAAGAATGGATTCAAAAGGGTGATTTTATACTGACAGATAAGGTAGCATCTTTGCCATCTTCCGATTCTGGGATAAGTCTGAAGCCGTTGCGAGAAACTACTCCGCAATAACAATATCACGCAAAAGAGCGCAAAGTAAGAAAATCGCGTAATAGTTCAGCTAACCGCAGAGACGCTGAGTTACGGAAATTAATCAAATAACAGAAATCAGAACACAGAATACAGAAAGCCAAAGAGGAAAAATCTGTAGTATGTCTACTCTGTGCTCTGTAATCTGATTTATTCTCTGCGTATTTGCGCCTCTGCGGTGAACTATCACATAATTTATAATTCTTTTGCGTTTCTTTGCGTGAAATCTTTGCGTTCTTTGCGTGAAAAAAAGAGGGAATGACATGAAAAAACGAGTTGTTTTAACCTTTCCGAAACAAACCATTGAAGAGCCAATCACCTATCATTTAATCCGAGATTATGACCTGATGGTTAATATCCTTAGTGCCAAGGTTGCCCCCAATGAAGAGGGGAGAATGGTGATAGAGCTAAGTGGACAAAAGGAGATGCTTCATAATGGCATAGAATACCTTAAGGGATTGGGTGTAACCACTCAATCATTGGCTCAGGATGTGATATGGGATGAACAAAAATGTATTCACTGCACTGCCTGTATCCCCCTGTGTCCATCCCATGCCTTAAGTGTGGACCGTACCCAAATGTTGGTCTCGTTCAACTCTGACCGATGTATAGTCTGTGGATTGTGCCTTAAGACATGTCCGTATCATGCGATAGAGATACGGTTTTAGGATAAGCGTTCAGCTTTTCAAACAATCAGCTGCCAGAGGCAGCACTATCTCGAATTGCGACAGGCTGTTACAGAATGCGTCTTTTTGTCATTTCGAGATACTTCGAGGAATCTTAACCTTTTGAAGGTCAACGAGTTAAGATTCCTCGCATTCGTTCGGAATGACACTTTCATCCATTCCGTAACAGCCCGTCGACTCTCAATTGTTGGATATTTATGATGTAGAGACAAACCTGCCACCTGTTTGTGTGCAGTAGGGGCAATTCATGAATTGCCCCTACTGTCGTGTCAACCTTAATTTGACGCATAACAATTTGTAGTGACATCCCTACCCAGAGAGGCTCCCTCTTTGTGTGGGTATCTGTTAAGCAGGGACAAGCCCTGCAGCTACATTGCAATCGATTATTGTGTGTGGGAATCTTCGTAGCTGCGACCCTTGTGGTCGCTTATTGGTGAGGCAGAGACAGGGGAGGCAGCATCTCTGTCACCCCCTGCATTCGCAGAGACTGCCAAATCCTTGATTAGGAGCAAACACCTTGAAAATAGCTGAAAACATAACCAATCTGGTTGGCAATACACCATTAGTAAAACTGAACAGACTGACACAGGGCATTGAGGCTGTTGTGGCAGCCAAGCTTGAGTTTTTTAATCCTTGTTCAAGCATTAAAGACAGAATTGGTGTAAGCATGATTGAGTCAGCCGAAATGGAAGGTTTAATTGATAAAGATACCATTATTGTTGAGCCAACCAGTGGAAATACAGGTATTGGGTTAGCCTTTGTCTGTGCAACAAGAGGGTATCGATTGATACTGACCATGCCTGATAGTATGAGCATGGAACGCAGGAAGCTTCTTTCTGCCTTAGGGGCTGAGATTGTGCTTACCCCGGCAGATAAAGGGATGAGCGGGGCAGTGGAAAGAGCTGAAGAAATAGCAGGAGAAAACCCAAAGGCGTTTGTTCCGCAGCAATTTGAAAATCCGGCAAATCCTCAGATTCATTATCAAACCACTGCAAAAGAAATATGGGATGATACTGATGGTAACATCGATATCCTTGTGGCAGGGGTTGGCACGGGTGGTACTATTACCGGCTGTGGTCGGTTTTTGAAGGAAAAAAATCAAGGGGTGAAAATAATAGCAGTTGAGCCATATGAATCACCTGTAATTGCTGGTGGAAAGCCCGGAATACATAAGATTCAGGGTATTGGGGCAGGGTTTGTTCCAAAAATATTGGATATGAGATTAATAGATGAGGTTGTTTCTGTAAAAAGTGATGATGCCATATCCACAACCAAAAAGTTAATTCGTGAAGAAGGCATCCTGTGCGGCATCTCTTCAGGGGCAGCAGTTAATGCAGCACTCCTTGTTGCCAGCCGCAAGGAAAATAAAGGGAAACTTATCGTTGTTATCCTGCCTGATACAATTGAACGATATTTGAGTGTAGTACATCTTGACATTAATTCTTGCTAAATTATAACCATTCAGCTATCTAAATGTGTAAGATAAGGAGAAAGGGAGAAAGGGGAGAACAGGGGAGAATACAAAAGGACAGAATTAAGAATATTCTGACTCCTATTAATCTTCCCCACTTCTCCATCTTCACCTTTTCTCATTTATTACACATCTGAATAGTTACCATTAAACTATCAGAAATTAATGTCAAAATGTAGTAGTGTCGTGTCAACCTTAATTTGACGCATAACAATTCAACCT
>JAHIZN010000283.1 GCA_018814245.1 bacterium | reverse complement strand
GGGAAGAAAAATCTGGTGGTGTATGAATTAGGCTAAATATTAGTTGTGTTGACAATCAGCTGCAGTGACAAGGGGGTAGCACCCCTATTGTCGTGTCAACTGTTAATTGTCGCATAGTTAATTATGTATGGACAGAGCCTGCCCCGCGAATGCAGGGGATGACAGAGGTGATACCTCCTTGTCTCTGCCACCAATAAGCGACCACAAGGGTCGCAGCTACAAGAATTCCCACACACAACAATCGATCACAATGTAGCTGCAGGGTGACAGGTGTGCTACCCCCTTGTCCCTGCTTAACAGACACCCACAAGGAGAGAGCCTCTCTGGCAGGGATGTCCCTACAAATTGTTATGCGTCAAATTAAGGTTGACACGACACTGTCACCCTGCAGAGCTACATCTCTTTTTGTATCTGCGACCTGCCAGAGGTGCTCTCCTCTTGTGGTCGCTATTTTTTCTCAGAGGGAAAAAAAATGAAGACTAAAAAGCAAAAATGTCCATGGTTATTGATTAGTCTTGTGGTTGGCATCCTTGTCTCAATCTTGTGTGGCAGCGGCTTATTAGACCGATTAGAATGGATAGTGTATGACCTGAAATTTCAGCTTCGGGGAAAGGTGGCAACAGATAAAAATATAGTTATTGTGGAAATTGATGAACAGAGTCTGAAAGAGCTTGGAAGGTGGCCATGGAACAGGGGATGTCATGCGAAACTGATTAATAGATTATCCATGGCAGGTGCCAGAACCATTGCAATTGATGTGCTTCTGGCTGAACGGGAAAGTCGCGACCCTTTTAATGATAAAAGGCTGTCTCAAACCACAAAGGCATCAGGCAATGTCATTTATCTGACTACTTGCAGCTTTATTGATAAAAAACCCAAATGGATTAAACCATTTTCTGAATTGGCACAATCATCAGCAGGGCTTGGACATGGCGAGTTAGAGTCGCCCACAGATGGTGTCATGCGTCGGGTAAGATTGGCTCAGGAGATCAAGGGTGAGAGGTTTTATAGCCTTGGCATGGAAATAGTGCGCAATTATTTGAAGATAGATAAAATAGTTGAACTAAGGGATTCATTTGCCTTGGGAAATTTAAGGCTTCCAAAGCGTCCCATGTATATAAATTTTACTGGTTCAGGATATGAACGAATATCCTACTTTCGGGTATTATCCGGTGACTTTCCATCTGATTACTTTAAGGGAAAAATTGTTCTGGTGGGTGCCACGGCTAAAGGGATGGGGGATGAAAAGCTGACACCATTTTCAAAGGGTATCCCCACTACCTCCGGGATAGAGATTCATGCAGATATTATTCAAACTATTCTTAGGGAAGATTGCATCACCCCACTAAATAAAACCGGCATTATTATCTTAATTCTTTTGTTATCACTATGCACCGCGATACTTATTCAAGGGATATGGATAAGGTATGAGATAATGATTATAGGATTGATGCTGACAAGCATTGCCGCTACCTGTTTTTCAGCCTTTTATTATCTTCACCTTCATCTTCCCTTCGTCTCTTTTGCCTTAGTAGTATTGTTGGTGGCTATAAGCATCATCTTTTGGAAGATATTTCTGGTTGAGCAAAAATTAACCGAAAAGATTTTTGAGTTTTTTAAGATTACTCAGAGAAAGGGGGATATGGTGGAGCAGGTAGAGGCTATTGCCGAGCTCACCAGAAAGCTGAAGGAGCTTGATCAGTTAAAATCAGATTTAATGTCTATGGTGGCTCATGACTTTCGTACCCCACTTACTGTGGTTAAAGGATATACAGCCTTGATGCTGGATGGAGATACGGGTGCTATCAATGAAACTCAACAAGAGTTTTTGAAGACAATTGACGAGAGTGCGGACAGGCTGTTGGATTTGATTAACGATTTTCTTGATGTGACCAAGATAGAATCAGGCAATATTGAGATTAAATATATAGAATTTGATCTTAAAGAATTGATTGTTTCCGTGGTTAAGGAATTTAGTGAAATATCTCGCAAGAAGAATATCTCTTTGCAGATGAATATCCATATGCAGGATGAATTGCTGCAGATAGAGGCAGACAGGGATAGAATACGACAGGTATTAGATAATCTGATAGGTAATGCCATTAAATATACTCAGGAAAATGGGTGTGTATTTATAGAAGCAATGGAATTTGAGAATAAAAATATTATGGTAAGCATTCGTGATACAGGGATAGGCATCTCTGTAGAGGAACAGAAAAAGGTGTTTGATAAATTTTTCAGGACAAGCATAGGACAGCAATTTTCGGCAGGTACGGGTCTGGGACTATCAATTGTTAAGAGTATTATCGAAAAGCATAACGGATCCATCATCGTTGAAAGCGAATTGGGTAAAGGAAGTACATTTACCTTGTGTCTGCCAAAGAAAAGGGACTTATGAAAAACAGGAGGGATTATGGGAACATTTCTTGCAGGAAAAGAGCTGGTTAATCTTATTCAAACCAAGGGGTTAATTGAATGCCTGATTGATGCAGAGGTTCAGGTACAGATAAATGGGGTAGAGTTGAGTCTTTGCTCAGTAGAGGCATTTGTTGACCACGGAACAATTGGTTTTCATAATCAGGAGAGAATTCTGGCTAAAACTTGCGCCTTAGAGCCGGATTCAGATGGGTGGTTCTTGCTTAAACAAGGGCAATACAAAATAATCTTTAACGAGATAGTCAATATCCCTAATGATATGATGGCTATCGCCAGACCCCGTTCAAGCCTGCTGCGATGTGGCGTAAGCGTTGAAACTGCAGTTTGGGATTCAGGATATTCCGGCAGAAGTGAAGCACTGTTACTTGTCCATAACTCCCACGGATTTCGTGTCAAAAAAGATGCCAGACTCATTCAACTCCTCTTCTTCAGGCTTCAGGAAATGGTCGCTCAGGGGTATGCGGGGATATATCAGGGGGAGAATATCGCCTCTTGACTCGTGAAATTCTTGCTTTTTGTGCAAGAAAACTTACAATATCATCGTTAATTATATGTTACGCAATGAGTTAGATGTGTGGGATTTTACTTTGTGGCATCAGGGCAGACACTCAAGGTCTGCCCCTACACGGTATCAGGGCAGACACTCAAGGTCTGCCCCTACGGCATATTCCCCTCTTGGGAGGGGTTAGGGGTGGGTTCTCTCTTCTTGAAGGGGAAGATAGGCATGCAGAAAGTGGCAGTTGGCAATTAACAGGGGATGTGTTGTTTCTTCTTCAGAAGGAAAGAACCCACCCCTGCCCCTCCGAGGAGGGGAATACCCCTAACCCCTCCCAAGAGGGGAATCAGAAATCCCATACACATCCCTTTTGGTTTTGGCTTGTCCGAGTTAGGTGTTAGGATGGTTAGGGCAGAGCGAGCCCTGCAGCTACAGTTTTATTTGTAGAAACTTGTAGCTGCGACCTGCCAGAGGGGCTCCCTCCTCGTGGTCGTTTTTGCGTATTCAAAAGTTCAGAAGTTCAAAGGTTCGGATGTTCAAAACTGGATTTGCAATTAGGGGCGAACAAGCTGTTCGCCTCCACCTACTCCCATAAACCCTGCTACCTCACCCATGCTTGACACCCGTTTTGATGGTGGGAGGGATTGAATGAATAGCTTGCCATAACCCTTGGTAGTAATCCTTGAGTCAAGGATTGCCACTATCCCAAAGTCATCACCATGCCGAATCAATCTTCCATATCCTTGTTTGGTCATGATAATTGCCTGCGGCACCTGATAGTTCAGGAATGGCTCAATATTTTGCTGTCTGAGAGACTCAACCCTTGCCTCTATTATCGGGTCATCCGGAACAGCAAAGGGAATTCTGGTAATTACAACGCATTGCAAAGCCTTGCCCGGCACATCTATTCCTTGCCAGAAGGTTGAGGTTCCCCATATTACTGAGCCGTCAAGAGCCTTAAACATTTCTATGGCTTTTGCTGGTGGAAAGTCTCCTTGCTTGATATGATTGAGATTAGGCAGGCTTTTTGCAACTATTTCATGAAGTTTGTTCAACATGGAATAACTGGTAAAAAGGATGAATGCCTTGCCATGCGTCAGGGTTAATAATCCCTCTATTTCTCTGGCAGCACATTCAATATACCCATCCTCTCTTGGGTCAGGCATGTGCGAAGGAATATAAAGGAGAGACTGTTTGGTATAATCAAAGGGTGAATCAATGGTAATCTGTGATGCTGTATCTAATCCAAGCCTTGATTTGATGTAGTCGAATGATTTGTTGACAGTCAGGGTAGCGGATGTCAGGATTACAGGGGCTATTTTGTCAAAGACAGCAGCCTTAAGCCGTTGAGATACATTTATTGGATTGGCGTGAAGTGCTACCATGTTATACCTTGTCCTTTTGGTTGTTTCTATCCAATAAACAAAGTCCTCAAGGCTCTGATTAATGATACATTCAAGGGAATCATTTACCCCCTGTATCCGTTCGATAAAGGCATCAATCTCAACCTGCTCTGCTTCGGTATTAATGGTTTTTTTAAGCCTGTTCAGGCTTGATACCAAAGATAATATTGGTTCTTTTATAATGTTATTTATAAAGTTTTTCTTTCTTAGTCTCATGGTTTGAGCATTATTGCTAAATAATGCATGGATATTCAGGAAGAATTGGTCTGCAGCAAGCCTTACCTCACTTATCTGCTGGATAATTTCAGCATTATCTATTTTTAGCCCTTTTTGGGTTTGAAAGGGAACCCCTTTGGCAGAGGCAGCACCCCTGGCAGGAGCATGAAATGAATCAAGCAAATATCGGATACCACTATTTGAGACATCAATCCCAAGGTAGGTGGTGGCCACATCCTCTAAATTATGTGCCTCATCAAACACAACCCCGTCAAATGAAGGCAGGAGCATATTATTTGCCATCAGGTTAGCAAAAAACAAATGGTGATTAACCACAAGTATCTGTGACTGATTTTGAAATTTTCGTGCCCTGCCATAAAAGCATTCATCCTTATACTCACACCTCTGGTGTAGGCACAGCTCATTTTCACGGCATACCTTTGTCCAGACATTACTTATTGGTTCAAAGTTAATCTCATGCTTTAACCCTGTTCTGGTAATTTTTCGCCACTCATCCAGTTGCCTGAATTCCTCCACCTCTTTTAAGGATTCAAATATCCCAGCAACATCCCCATGTGCCCTAAAAAACCTTCTGAGGCATAGATAATTCTCAGCCCCCATACACAAGGCATATTTAACATCAATGTTAAGGATCTTTTTCAGCAATGGCAGGTCATTATTCATCAATTGTTGCTGAAGTGCCTTGGTATGGGTAGAGATAACCACCCGTTTTTTTTCATTTACTGTCCAGTAAATAAACGGTACGGTGTAGGATAGCGTTTTACCCGTACCTGTACCTGCCTCAACAATCAGGTGCTCCCTATTCCTGATTGCCTCCCCTATCTTGTTTGCCATGGTCAATTGTTGGTGCCTGAATTCATAATTATTCAGCTTTTCTGATAATAGCCCTGTTTTGCCAAATATTTCTGTGAACATAAATGTTTGCTCCTATTGCTCTGTCACACCTAAAGTAATAGATGCTGTATGTGTAGGGACAGGAATTGTCCATGTCCGAAGCGTGATTGATTACTCAAGCGACGGACAACCCTACAGAATGGCTACATATCAATTCATCTGTGACAGAACACGCTGGTGAATGGTATAACTCGATGTTCAAGTTTTTTAACCTGTGTAGAAATCGAGTGGTATCCTGCTATAGCTTAATAAAGATTCCTGTATTTGCAGGGTGTCAGGGGTGCTACTCCCTTGTTCCTGCTGACACACAATAGTCGACCACAATGGTCGCAGCTACAAATCTTCTCGACAAGCTGTTACGGAATGGATGAAAGTGTAATTCCGAACGAATGTGAGAAATCTTAACTTGTTGGCTTTCAAAAGGTTAAGATTTCTCGGATTCTCTTGAAATGACAAAAAGGCGTATTCCGTAACAATCTGTCGACCGTCTTCAGCGGTAAAAAAATGTTTTTGGTTAATAGGTGCTATATCCCCCAAGATATTCTCTTACGAGTACCATTTTTATCTGTATACCAGATTTTACCACACATACATCCATATTCATAAAGTTCTTTGGTCAACCTTACATCTTCTTGACAATACCGGGCAATTTTGTCAATCTTTCCCTCTCTGTACCACTTAATAGCCATTTTGCCATCCCCAATCTTTCTTTGTTGAAGAGTAGTTTTTACAAGATTATCTAATTTTACTCTGAAACCCAATACCTTCTCTACTTCCTCAAGTATATCTATCGTAGGTAATTGTGTCCAATCCATCTCTGTATATCGTGAAAGAACACGGTAATCAAACCTTTTAATATTAAATCCAATAACCAGCTCAGCCTTAAATAGGGCTTCAATCAATTGTGGTACCTCTTCTTCAAAATAAGTGATAAAATCACTCGTTGTATAATCATATATAACTGCAACTGAAACCCCCATTTGAGGAATATCTTCCCTGTTAGTGATTTCATTAAACCCTAATTTTGTTTCCAGATCAAATACTATTACATTCTGCTTATTGAACATCATATTCCCTCCGGTTTGTTTTCACATAGTAGGACAGGCTTCCAGCCTGTCATCTGTGAGTTTATCCCCACGCCTGTGGGGAACGCATTCATCGTGTTTCATTGTTGCCTCCAAAAAACGGTTCATCTCCACGCCTGTGGGGAACGCACAACCCAAAGTCATTATCGTTGCCAATGTTGCGGTTCATCCCCACGCCTGTGGGGAACGCGCTGATAAATCCTATTTCGTCCCAAAAAGCCCCGGTTCATCCCCACGCCTGTGGGGAACGCTTCCAAATATCGTATCACTGCCCGCTATTATCCGGTTCATCCCCACGCCTGTGGGGAACGCGCTGGTGATGGCATGCCAAGCGGCATCCGTTGCGGTTCATCCCCACGCCTGTGGGGAACGCTCCTCTGCAAATAGTCGCACACAAACTCAACACGGTTCATCCCCACGCCTGTGGGGAACGCTCTATATTTTGCGGCTATGAATTCTTTTATTTCGGTTCATCCCCACGCCTGTGGGGAACGCATCCAAGTATAGCCGTGTTTGATGAGGTCGAGCGGTTCATCCCCACGCTTGTGGGGAACGCTATAAAGCCATTGATTAAGACACAGAAGGCAACGGTTCATCCCCACGCTTGTGGGGAACGCGATTTTGCCATACACAGCAGCGTAAAAGAATACGGTTCATCCCCACGCTTGTGGGGAACGCTCATATGCTAATGCACAGCAGCAGTATCAAATCGGTTCATCCCCACGCTTGTGGGGAACGATAGGTATTGATGGACACCAATCATTGAGATTGCGGTTCATCCCCACGCTTGTGGGGAACGCACAAGCTCTATCCTCGCCCTGTAGAAGAATTTCGGTTCATCCCCACGCTTGTGGGGAACGCCTCCAAATGAAATTCGCATGGAGAGATGGGGACGGTTCATCCCCACGCTTGTGGGGAACGCTGTAACCATCCAAATACATACCCCTGCCCACACGGTTCATCCCCACGCTTGTGGGGAACGCGCAATACAAGGGGTATTTTGCCTCTTCCTTGTCGGTTCATCCCCACGCTTGTGGGGAACGCAACCTCTTCCGCTGGCTTGCTTAATAAAACCTCGGTTCATCCCCACGCTTGTGGGGAACGCAATATAAGGCATTGAGATATAATATCAAGAGACGGTTCATCCCCACGCTTGTGGGGAACGCTCTCCAATTGTCTCCAGCGACAGCATGGGCTACGGTTCATCCCCACGCTTGTGGGGAACGCTGTAACCATCCAAATACAT
>JAHIZN010000282.1 GCA_018814245.1 bacterium | reverse complement strand
GTTCATTTTAAGAATTTACACCCTTTGTGGCTCTTTCTCTTCTCGTTAATCTGTCGTAGCATTGATGCCCAAATCATGAGTTTTCACACAGTCTGCCTGTGGTTGCCCCTCTGTGTAGGTGCAACCCTATGTGCCTACACAATAACCCTCTGTGACTGTGTCCCCAACCCATCAGCAGTAACAATATCACGCAAAGACTGCAAAGTAAAAAAAATCGCAAAGAGCCACAGAGAATAATTATGATTGATAAATTAAAAAGACGATAATTTATAATCCTTTGCATTCTTTGCGTGAAATCTTTGCGTTCTTTGCGTGAAAAGATATGTCAACTTAATTAATGGTTTGCATATATGATCCTTTCTATTAAAATTTCCATCAATTTACAATAAGATGGCATCCGTGCATAGAGTATTTGAGAAATTTCTTCATGGTAAGTATGAGAGGTCATGTTCCTATCATCAGTTATTTCAAGGAATTTTACAGTTTCCTCCTCTGTCAATAGTCATGAAGAAAATGCCTCTCTAAAGCAAGCCTTAGGTGAGTTACAGATTATCCCTTCCCTTTCTTTTAGCCATGCCTTTAAGAATTTCCATAATGCCTCAAATGTGTATTCAAACCTCTGAATCGTTGCATCTCGAACAATGATTGTAAATGACTCTTTTAATATATCTTTCAGTGTATCAATTGCTTTTACCGCATCATCATATCTTACCCCTTCCACCTTTCCACCTCTTTTAATGCCTCTGTCTCGAATTTTTTTGAAACAAGAGAAAAATCTACAATATCAACCTTATAAGGAATATTCATCTCTTCAACAATCTCTCGCAAAATGGCTATTTTTGTTCTATCAAACTTACTTTTAGGGATAATCCCAACATCTATATCTGATGTTATATTCCTTCCATTACCCTTTGCCCTTGAGCCAAAGAGAATTACTTCAACATCTTCATCCTTGAGTATCTCTAACACCTGTTGTTTTAATCTCTCAATATAATCATTCAATGTAATCCCCTTGTATCACGAAACCTCTTATCCCTCTGTGGTTTTTCTTGTTACCACAAAGAGTACAAAGTACGCAATTATTTAACACAGAGAGCACAGAGAAATATGAGTTACACAGAGGAAAATTACAACAGAATAGAAGAAAGCTAAATAGAAACTTAAACTCTGTGTAACCCTGTCTTCCCAGTGAACTCTGCGTTAAAAAACATGACGGTTTGTTCAAGTTTGTTTTGGTCGAAAAATTTCTCTTGACATTCATTTTTGTATGAGTTATAATCATACTTGAGATATGAATTAATCAACAGAGGTGCAAAAGTAATGAGACCACGATTAAAAACACGGATAACATTGAGTCTTAATTCCATGCTTATTTCTGCTATTGACAATATGGTAAAAAAAACTGTATCATCTTCACGCAGTGCTATTATTGAGCAAGTTCTACAGAAATGGTGCGATGAACTGTATCGTATAGAATTAGACAACCAAACAGAAAGGTATTATCATTCATTGTCTCACGAAGAAAAAGAAGAAGATCAGCAATGGATTCAAATGAGTAGTGAACAGATAAAAAATATTTGGGATTAAAGGAGCAAACTATTATGCCATATCCACAGCGTGGAGAAATATATCTGGTTCAATTACCGTGTCAACCAAAGGATTTCAAAGAACGACCCGCCTTAGTTGTTTCATTAGATATTCGTAACCGTCTGGCGGGTGATATAATAGTTGTTCCCCTCTCTACTACATTACGACCTGCACCAACTCATGTAGAGTTACCTATTGGTGAAGGAGGGTTATATCAATCTTCAGTGGCAAAATGTGAGCAGATAACTACTATTGACAAATCATTACTCATGCAAAATCCTTTTGCTGGAAAAGTCAGCGATAGTAAAATGACTGAAGTCGAAAAAGCAATTATGCGTGCCATCGGCATTCCAGCTTTATAGCCCTTTACACTCCCTTCCAAAACATCTTTCTTGTTATTACCAAAGCCATAAACAGGATGTATATGGCATAGATAATTGCCACAATCCACATACAACCTACAAATACTTCCTCCCGTCCTTTTTCCATTCCTTCAGGGTATACAATATCTTGTAATCTAAAACACCCATATCCTCTGCAACCCCTTTTACAGTTTGCTCAAGTTCCTCTTTTGTTCTGGCATGAAACATGGCAAAGATATTATATTCCCAATCCTCACCAGATATATCCCTTTCATAGCAATGGGTAACAGACGGAATTGCTGCCAGCAACTCCCCTACCCTATCCACATCTTGCGCATCTACCCTCCATGCAACCATGGCATTTGCCTCAAATCCGGTCAGGAAATGATTTACTGTTATCCCCATCCTCCGAATAAACCCTTTCTGGATATAGCCGTTAATCCTTGCCAAAACCTCTTCTTCGCTCAAGCCCACTTGTTCTGCCACAACCTGATAGGGCTGACTGCATACAGAAAGTTTATGGATTAGTGTCAATATCTTTCGATCGTATGTATCAAGCATTATACCTCAAACCTCACGCGGATCTTAAATGTTTTTACTGACGGCAGGTTGATTATTTTTTCAATCCCTGTCTTTTCCCGTATCTCTCCTATTATTCTGGTCATCTCTTTCCCTGATTTGGCTGCTATGGTAAACCAGAGGTTATAATCCTCATCCCGTTGATAATTATGGGTAACCTCAGGATAGGCATTGACAATATCTGCTACAGCCTGTATCCTTTCCTTTGGTACATCCATACCAATCAGGGTTGTGCTCAATCCAACTGCCCTTGGATTAAGAGAGGCACCTATGCGTCGAATAATCTTGTTATCCACCAAGGAACCAACCCTCTGGATAATCTCCTCTTCACTTATCTGTATTTCTTGAGATAATACCCTGAATGGTCGTGAATCTATTGGAAAATCTTCCTGTAAGGCATTTAATATTGTTCTGTCTATTGTATCCATATTTCCACATCCTCATGGCAACCAAAGGGGGATAATCCTATTTTGCATGGACAGCAAACAAGCCAGAACCAAACCGGTTCTGGCTTGTTATGATTCATAATCAATTAGCCCTGCAATGACATAACAATCATCCGCGTGCTTTTTCACCCGTAGGGGGCACATGCCCCTATGTCTATCCTCTGGTCTCATACCCACAAATTCAAAAATGTCTCAGAACCACTACCTTGTGCCTTTGTGGCTAAACAATGAACATCAGCGATAACGGTTTGCTGTCCGTTGCATGCCCTTGTTCGATCGTGCATTACTCACTATGACTGTAAGTGGATTACGCTCGCGTTCCTGCATTGCAGCTACGATAGCATCCAAATTATGTTCATAGCGTTCTGCCATTTGGTCGCGATTCCGCCAAACTTCCTGCATGATGTCATTTTTCACTTGCATGGTGCCTCCGTTATCTCAAGGGGTGTACATATCTCCGGGCATCTATGTCCATGGTTCACACATATCTCGCGTATTCGTGGTTTCAGAATTGGGTTGTCCAAGTGTCGGAAGTTCCATGTTAATATGTAATCCATACGACCCACTGTTGCAACCGCAATATGCAATGCATCGATATCAGCCTTGCGAGTAACTCCACCCTCTGCCATGAGTGCTTTGGCCAGTATCTTGGCCTCTTGGCTTACAGGCAGTTCTGGAATGCCCCGGAGTAGAGCCACACGCCTCTCCGCCGCGATTGAGTCCCCAGAGCTGGCCTCCGCTACTACCAACTCAGAGACATACACATCATACCGCCCACGATGTCTTTCCCAAAACTCAAGCGTCACCTCCTGCCAAGCTGCAATTACTACATCGCGTGATCGCCTGGCCGAGAGGTAGCTAATCACCGAGGTCTCAATATAGACACTTTACTATCTCCTTTTCACCAGTCACCTCGATTTCTATCGTGTTCCAATAGAAGGCGATACGCCAAACGACAGACTGTGTAAAAACTCATGATTTGGGCATCAATACTACGACAGATTAACGAGAAGGGAAAGAGCCACAAAGGGTGTAAATTCTTAAGATGAACCCTCATCAAGCTCATCTTTACCTATTATCGCTGAATTATTCTCCCATTGATATTTACACCCTTTGTGGCTCTTTCCCTATAGCGAGGTTGACACGACAGATTGTGCTGCAACAGATTGTAGAGACAGAGGGCAAGCACGGGGGGACTTGCCCCTACTGGCAATTATCGTGAAATTGAGTTTTCACACAGTCTGACGATAAACTTACCTACAAGCAGCGGAGAATAACCACTGCATTACTTCAACAGCGGCTGTATCGTCACAAAAAGTGGAGCAAGTACTAATGAAACAATGGACATCAGCTTGATAAGGATATTCATTGCTGGTCCTGATGTATCCTTAAAGGGATCCCCAACAGTATCACCAACAACAGCAGCCTTGTGGGCATCTGAGCCCTTACCGCCAAGGTTACCGTGTTCAATATACTTCTTAGCATTATCCCATGCCCCACCGCTATTAGCCATCATTAAAGCCAATAACACACCAGAAACCGTAGCACCGGCAAGCATTCCACCCAATGCCTCTGTACCCAGGATAAACCCAACAAGTACCGGAGCAATAACCGCTGTTAATCCAGGGATAATCATCTCTTTTATAGCCGAGTTGGTAGCAATCTTAACACACCTGCCTGTATCAGGCTTTGCCTTCCCTTCCATCAAGCCCTTAATCTCCCTGAACTGCCGACGAATCTCCTCAACCATACCTGCTGCTGCCTTACCTACCGCAGTCATAGTAAGAGCAGCAATCAGATAGGGTATAACCCCGCCAATAAACAGCCCAATCACTACCTTAGCACTAAGTATATTAATCACCTGAAGGTTTACTACCTGGCTGTAAGCAGAAAATAATGCCAGAGCAGTAATGGCTGCAGAACCAACAGCAAACCCCTTACCCATGGCTGCAGTCGTATTACCAAGTGAATCAAGTTTATCGGTAATCTTTCTTACCTCAGGTCCAAGCTCGGCCATCTCTGAGATACCACCAGCATTGTCTGCAATCGGCCCATAGGCATCTACAGACATGGTAATCCCAATGGTAGCAAGCATGCCAATCGCAGATATAGCCACCCCATAAAGACCTGCAGATTGAAAGGCAACAAACACAGTCACACAAATTACCAGAACAGGCAGGGTAACACTTTTCATGCCAACCGCAAAACCAGTGATAATATTTGTTGCTGCACCGGTCTTGCAAGAATTGGCAATAGTTATAATCGGCTTTCCACTGGTATAATACTCAGTAAGCAAGCCAATTGCCACACCAGCCAGACAACCGCTTGCTATGGCATAATATACACCTATGGAAATCCCCATGGACTTAATCATGAAAAAAACAACAACCAACAAGATACCCATGCTTACAAAGGATGAGTTTCTTAAAATAGATGCCGGATCAAGCATCCTGAATATTTTCATCGAGGCTATACCAATAATAGAGGCTATCAAGCCAACCATGGCAACAAGGATTGGTACAGCCATAAGCTGGAGCTGTGTACCCTGCAGTCGGGATAACATTTCTTGTCCTGCTATACCAGACAGGGTTGCTGCGATAATAATAGGTGCAAGCATAGATCCTACATAAGACTCAAACAAATCAGCACCCATACCAGCTACATCACCAACATTATCCCCCACATTATCTGCAATAACCCCAGGATTTCTTGGGTCATCCTCAGGGATACCTGCCTCAATCTTACCAACCAAATCTGATCCAACATCAGCTGACTTGGTATATATCCCGCCGCCAACCCTGGCAAATAAAGCAATCGAACTGGCACCCATGGCAAACCCATTGATTATAACCGCTGTATCAGGCTTACCAAACAACATGTAAAAGAAACCAAGCCCCAAAAGTCCAATGCTCGCCACAGACAGCCCCATCACTGAGCCGCCGGAAAAGGCAACCTGAAGGGCAGAAGACTGTCCCTTTGTAGCTGCTGCCTGAGTCGTTCTTACATTGGCTATAGTAGCTGCATGCATACCAAAAAAGCCTGCCAGCATAGAGCAACACCCGCCGCTAACAAAGGCAATACCCGTCTGAAGGTTGATAAATCTAACCAGCAACCCAAAGACAACTGCCACAAAAACAGCAATCACCAGATACTCTGTCCTCAGGAAAACCATTGCCCCAAGATGAATCTGATGGGCAATCTCCTGCATTCGTTCATTCCCTGCATCCAGCCTCTTGATTCCCAAAAAGATGGCAAAGGCAATCAATAAACCGACCACTCCAAAAACCCATGCGTAACCTACCAAACTTTCTAAACCTTCCACTTACTACCTCCTGATTTTTATTTACATGCAATCCATTAATTAAGTTGACATATCTTGTAGTGACATTCCTTTGCGAGGGGAAACTTCTTAGACTTCCGAAGTTTTGAAAACTTCGGAAGTCTGTTTGCCTCCTGAATAGCTACAATCGATCAGGATAATGGCACCGATTATCGATTCTGGATTCTGACTCCTGAATTCTGAATTCTGGCTGCTTGATATAGTTATTTTACGCAATCTCCTTATGCAGCATCATAGTAGGCTTTGCCTTACCATGAACAACCTCTTTGGTAATAACAACCTCTTTTATGTTGGTTCTGGAGGGAATCTCATACATAATATCAAGCATTGCATCTTCAATCACAGACCGTAATCCCCTTGCTCCTGTTTCTCGTTTAATAGCTATCTCTGCAATTGTTTCAACAGCATCATCAGTAAATCTTAATCTTACACCCTCCATCTCGAAAAATCTCTGGTACTGTTTTACTAAAGCATTTCTCGGCTCTATCAATATACGCATAAGATCATCCTTTTTCAATGCATCAAGGGCTGATATAACAGGAAGCCTGCCAATAAACTCAGGGATCAAGCCATATTTCAATAGATCGTCAGGAATAACCTGTGATAAAATCTCTCCACTGTTTCTTTCCTGTTTTGTTTTAATCATTCCTCCGAATCCAAGGGTTTTTTTACCAATCCGCTGCTCAATAACATCCTCCAGTCCAACAAAGGCACCACCACATATAAAAAGGATATTTGAGGTATCTAACTGAATATACTCTTGCTGTGGATGCTTTCTTCCACCCTGTGGCGGGACATTAGCCACAGTTCCTTCCAATATCCTTAATAATGCCTGCTGCACCCCCTCACCAGAAACATCCCTGGTGATAGAAGCACTATCCCCTTTTCTGGAAACCTTATCTATCTCGTCAATAAAGATAATCCCCATCTCTGCTCGTTTCACATCAAAATCAGCCACCTGAATAAGTCGAAGCAGAATATTTTCCACATCCTCACCAACATACCCTGCCTCAGTTAAGGCAGTAGCATCTACTATTGCCAGCGGCACATCCAATATCTTAGCCATGGTTTGAGCAAGCAGGGTTTTCCCTGAACCGGTTGGTCCTATCAAAAGGATATTACTCTTTTCTAATTCAATATCATTTCTACGGGAAGCAGAATAATTTACTCGTTTATAGTGATTGTATACTGCTACAGAAAGAACCTTTTTTGATGTTTCCTGACCAATAATATACTCATCCAAGACAGTCTTTATCTCTTTAGGACTTGGCAGATAGCCTGGATTAAATTTCCTTACAGATGTCCATTCATCTCCGATTATTTCGTTGCATAATCCAACACATTCATCACAGATAAAAACACCCGGACCAGAAACCAACTTCCTCACATCCGCCTGATTCTTACCGCAAAAAGAACATACCACCCTTTCACTCTTGTCCCCAAAACGGAGCATAACCTTCCTCCTTTTTAATTGCGAATTGCGAATTGCGAATTGCGAATCTGAAGAAATAAGGTAACTAATTCCGCTATTTCATTTTTTAGTGGTTTGTATCCGAGGAGTGCCAACCTGAGACCACTATTATGTAGTGATTGACTTACCTTTGTACCGCTAAAAAATCACAGTAGCTGAGTAGTTACGAAATGAAACAGATTCGCAATTCGCGATTCGCAATTCGAGATTCCTACTTCCCTCTCTTCAGATTCGCGATTCGCAATTCGCAATTCGAGTTTTCTGCCAATCTTCAAATTCGCAATTCGAGATTCGCAATTCGCGATTCCTACTTACCCTTCCTTCCCTTTGGTTCAATCTTTGGTTCAATCTTCTTCGGTTCAATCTTTAGTCCAACTACTGTTGTTGCTCGTGATTGAAGAACCTCATCTATTATCCCATAATCCTTGGCTTCATCCGCAGACATATAATAATCCCTGTCCGTACCTCGCTGAACATCATCCATTGTTTGACCAGTATGTGTTGCGAGAATATGATTCAATAAATCCCTCATCCTCATGATTTCCTGTGCCTGAATATGAATATCCACTGCCTGTCCCTGAACACCACCAAGCGGTTGATGGATCATAATGCGGGCATGAGGCAGGGCAAATCTTTTACCCTTTGTACCTGCAGCAAGCAGCAAGGCACCCATGCTGGCTGCCTGACCAACGCAAATAGTAGCAATATCTGCCTTTACATATTGTATCGTATCGTAAATAGCAAGCCCTGCAGTTACCACTCCACCAGGGCTATTGATATAAAGGTTGATATCCTTTTCCGGGTCATCAGCCTCTAAAAACAATATTTGAGCAATAATAACATTAGCAACATCATCATCAATCGGGGTACCGATAAATATGATCCTTTCCTTCAACAAACGAGAATAAATATCATACCCTCGCTCTCCTCTCGCACTCTGTTCAACAACCATAGGAATCAACGCCATTTTTTCCCTCCAATGTAATATGTTCGTAACTGTTCAGATATTCAGACTTGTTAATCTTTTCGAAGTGTTTTCATTCTGGCTCCTGAATTCTGAATTCTGTCTCCTGATTATCAGGGCAGACACATAGGTCTGCCCCCTACTCCAACTGACTTACCATCTCAATTTTTATATCGGCAACATCTAAGAGAAAATTTAATATTTTATCTATCAACATCTCATGCATTTTCATATCCATTTTTTCTTCATCAGACAAATATTCTCTTATTTTTTCCGCATCTCCCCTGAAATCAGTAAAGATCCAATTTTTATACTCCTCTTTACTAACAGCAATATTTTCTTTTAAGGCAATATGTTCCAGAATTAACAATGATTTAAGCTTTTTCTCAGCCCTTGGTTGAAACTTTTGAGTTAATGACTCATTGGCCATCACCTCTTCTGGTGGTTGAATCCCTTGTCCCTGAAGATAAAGGAGAAATTCTTCAACAAGAATCTCTGTTTCCTTTTTAACCAATGTCTTTGGAAGAGAGAAATCACATCTTTCGAGCAGTTTTTCTATAATCTTACCCTTTAACACATTTTGAGCAGTTGCCTCATTCATGTTCACAAGTTCATTCCTTATTGCCACCTTTACATCATCAATGGTTTCATACTCCCCCATATCCTTAGCAAACTCATCATCAATTGCAGGAAAATGTTTTTGTTTCAGCTCATTCATCTTAACCTTAAAGGTTGCATCTTTCCCTGCTATGTCAGGATTAACAAAATTCTCAGGTATAGTAAGTGTGAATGTAGCACCCTCACCAACCCGAAGCCCAGCCAATCTTTCCTCAAACTCAGGCAAGGCAGTATCTTTGCCTATTTCTATCAAGGAATTTTCCTTGTTTTGCGTAATACCATCCACTGTATATTCAAAATCTACAATAGCAACATCCCCATACATTGCCGCTCTATTATCATCTACATCTACCAGAGTAGCATATTCATTCTGCAGATGTTGAAGCTGTGATTCAATATCCTCATCCTTAACCTCTACTATCTTTTTAATTAAAGGCATGTTACGATAATCTTCAAACTCTATCCTTGGTTTTACCTCTATCAGGGCGGTAAAGGAAAGCTCTTCTCTATCTTTATATTGTATGTTATCAATAACAGGGAGGGCTATTGGCTGAAGATCATGCTGTTTCATTCCTTCTGCACATGCCTCACTAATAAGTTTCTGAATAGTCTCTTTCTCTATCTTATGGCTAAACCTGGATGCAACCATGTTTTTGGGAGCCTTGCCTGCTCTGAATCCAGGCAATTCTACCCTTGCAAGGACGGCATTCAACTCCTTTTCATATTTTGATACTATCTGCTCCTTAGGAATAACCACCTTAAAATTAACCTGACAATCATCCTTGTGTTCACATTCTAACTGCACATCTTCCTCCTTATAGCATATTCAACCATTTCATTAGATTAAAACATTATTTTATCATATATTTTGAGATTTGTCAATCAGCTGACTTGAGAATTTGTCAAAAAAAATGCGACCTGTGCGGTTGTGGATAATTACATCAAGCTTATAAAACACCGACAATTGTTCCGTTAGGAACATAATATCGGTAGAACAATTATAAACAAATCAATCAGTTCCGTAGGAACTGTATAATTTCAAACCGATTGAATTT
>JAHIZN010000036.1 GCA_018814245.1 bacterium | reverse complement strand
TATCTTACGCCTGATTACTGTCTTACGCCTGCTCGTCATCTTCTCGCCTGAGCGGTATCTTACGCCTGATTACTGTCTTACGCCTGCTCGTCATCTTCTCGCCTGAGCGGTATCTTCCGCCCGATTACTGTCTTACGCTTGCCTGTCATCTTCTGCCCAAGCAGTATCTTCCGCCTGATTGCTATCTTCCGTTCATCTGTTATTTTAACGCCAGAGTACTATCTTAAGCCTGAGTTATATCTTACGCTCTTTCTTGTAAGGCTAACCACAAAAATAACCTGCTCCTTGTCAGGTTGATTTTTCTTGTTAGGCTTTGCTTTGCCGTCTTTTTTCTTCTGACTTGTCAAACTATCACATTAAATTCCACATTCAATATTTGCCCCTGATTCCTTCCTTGTCAATATTTTTTCTCTAATTGCTTAAGCCCAATAGGGTTATCGAAACTGTTTCCGGTTCTGTTTTTTCCGGTTCTGTTTTCCGGTTCTGTTCTTAAACTCTCACCCATTAGGTAACATCAACCAATTTCCTGAGCTTACGCTCACTCCCAAGGTTTTGGATTTATCTTGGCACGAGCAACGACTTGTTATGTGCTGTTAACATTTTATATCAAATCCTTATTCCCAATCCACCTATCATTTGAACAAAATCAATACATTTAACCTTTTGTTCCTGACAAATCAAAGGTATTTTATAGTTATATTTTTCTTTTGGTTTCTGTGGTTGATTCCCTTCAAGAGTAACAACTGTTTTGTTTTTCTCTTTTGCATAAGAAATCAAAAGGATATCTTTATTGTCAGCACCCTTTGATATATCATTTATTTCGTAAGCTTTTTCCAGTTCTAAAGAAGTTTTATTAATATCATCATCTATTGATGTTTCAGTAAAGCCATTTTCTATTAACCACATTCTAATAGGATATTTCGTTCTTTTTTCTGCAATCTCTAATTTATGATCTGAAGACGATATGGGCTCAATTTCGTCAAAAATAGGTTTAATTAAAATTATTTCATCTTTTTTGTTCGCAATTTTTTCCCATAATGACGGAAAAATATTTATAGGATAGTTAATATACCATGCTGTTATAAAAATATTTGCATCAACGCAATAATTCTTCATTATAGCATTCCCTCCATTTCAAATACATGGGAGGTTTTTTTTAAATCAAAAAGGTGCGTTAATTTATGTAGTCCAATTTCTTTATTGTGGTATGCTTGAAAAAGAGTTGTCGTGTATATATGCCCATATTGAGTTATTACTTCGTTAGCCCGATTTCTTGCGGGACCACCGTTACTTTCTTTAAGCTTCTCTTGAAGCTGTTTAAACTCATCGATTAATCTGTTCTCAATATTCTGATAAACCTGTTGTGAAATTTTCTGCAATTGCCTTAAGCGAACAAGGCAAGCGTAAGGACTAATTTTAAAAGATTTTGCTATCGAGTTAATATCGCTTAAAGGATTGTCCGATAGAGTAATATTTTGCAATTCATTGGCAGGCATTAATACATTGCCTGCTAATTCATCACACCATTTTTCAATCTCAATATTTTGATATTCCCAAACATCAATAGAGTTTTCTTTTCTAAGAATGTGTCCTAATTCGTGAAACAGAGTAAAAGATTGTGCTTTTTTTGAATCAGAATCATTAATAACAATAATCGGTATTTTTGAATGATAAATTGCAAATCCCCTAAGGAATTCTCTGTCTATATAAGACCAGCCCTTATATTTAGAGGTCAAGAAAATAAAAACTCCCTTTTGTTCCAGTAATAATTTCCATTCAGAAAAGTCATAATTACCAGATGTGTCAAGCCATCTGCGAATCTGTTTTGAAACATGCACCGGACTTGAATTATTTGTTATTTGGGGAGACTTAAATACTTCAACGGGTTCATGCATATCTTCTCTTAGATTAAGAATAAGATTGCGGTATTGTTCAATTTTGGCTGTTAAATTGCGGATTCTATGGTCGCTGAATATTTTCGGATTATTATCAGAAAATTGTCGAAACGCAGGCACTGATTTATTAAACTGGTATTTTGGAGGTAATTCTTCTGAAATAAACACCCATCTGGGCACCTTATATAAATCTGCAAGAGTATCTAATTGCTTATAAGTGGGTTTATGTACATCATTTTCAATTTTTTCAATCTTAGGAACTTTTTTAGCAACTTCAAGCAATTTGAGACCTATTTGCTCTCGACATTGAATTAAAATCTTTGTGTTTATATTTTCAACCTGCATAGCCATAGCAACCCTCCATAAATTTATCACTCTCAAAGACTCAATTCTACATTTATTCATCATTTTCTTACACATAACCACGAAGATCACCTACCAGCGGGGAGGATAACCACTAACCTTTATGTGCAAGTAAAATGTTGATAAGCCCAAAAACCTTAATCACGAGCCCCAGTCCCCGCTGTTAGGTGCATCTTCCACATTAGACTTGATTACTATCTTCCGTCTGTCTGTTATCTTACGCCCGAGTGGTATCTTCCGCCTGATTACTGTCTTACGCCAGCCTGTCATCTTCTTGCCTGAGCGGTATCTTCCGCCTGATTTACTGTCTTCTGCCTGCCCGTTATCTTACTCCCGGTTACTATCTTACG
>JAHIZN010000281.1 GCA_018814245.1 bacterium | reverse complement strand
TGTAAATTCTTAAGATGAACCCTCATCAAGCTCATCTTTACCTTATTATCGTTGAATTATTCTCCCTAAGATATTTACACCCTTTGTGGCTCTTTCCCTATAGCGAGATTGACACGACAGATTGTGCTACAACAGATTGTAGAGACAGAGGGCAGGAACGAGGGGACTTGCCCAATTATCGTGAACTTGAGTTTTTACACAGTCTGCAGAAGGTTGCCCCTACGGATTGCCAGCATATTTTTCAGTTACTCATGCAGTTTTTTGTTGAAACGAGGCGTCTTGCAGACGACTCAGCAATTCTGCTTCGTCTGATACCTCACGAACATCAATATCTAACTCATTGATTAAATCAAGGCAGGCTCGAATAATGCTATTTTTGGTAATCCTTTCCTTCTTATTCTTTGATGATCGATTTTTCATTATCTTTCTTTCCAACGAGGAAAGCCAGTCTAACTGATCCTGCCGGAGGAGGATAGAAAGTTTAATATCAAATGTCTTGAATTTAGGCTGATTGGCTACTCTGACAAACTCCTTTATCTCCGCCTTCTTGATAGTGCCGGAGGTGTTGCCTCCATGTTTTGGTACAGGTGTAGTAATATCAAATATAGAATCTATGCCCCTTCCGAGAACAGCCCTTTTAGCCATGATGCAGCACCTCTTTGGCTAAGTGGTAATAATCATGGGCACCATGGGACTTGGATGAATAGACTTCTATGGGGATACCAAAAGAAGGTGCCTCAGCGAGTCGAACATTTTTCCGAATCTTTGTCTTAAAAACCCTATCCCCAAAGTGTTCAATTATCTTTTCCATAATAGCATCGCTCAGGTTTGTCCTTGAGTCATACATGGTAGGGATAATACCTGTCACCTCCAGGCTATGATTCAGCCTTTTTTTAACGACCTCAACACTCTTTAAGAGTTTTTTCATCCCTTCTAAGGCAAAGTATTCTGTCTGAACAGGGATCATCACCTCAGTGGATGTGGTCAAGGCATTAAGGGTAAGCAGTCCCAGTGATGGCGGACAATCAATGAATATAAAATCATACTCATTTTCCACACCATCCATGCTATCCTTTAATGCAGACTCACGGCCGATCATGTTTACTAATTCCAATTCTGCACCAGAAAGCTCAATATTAGAGGGCACAATATCAAGATTTTCCACAAGGGTTTTACAGATAACATCCCTGACCATTTTATCCGGATCAACCAAGACATCATACATGGAAACTAAAAGGTCATAGATGCTAATGCCAAGATGGATGCTGGAATTACCCTGCGGGTCCATATCAAACAACAAAACCCTTTGTCCCATTTTAGCTAAAGCAGCACTTAAATTTACAGCAGTTGTAGTTTTTCCGCAACCGCCCTTTTGATTGGTTAAGGCAATAATCCGAGCAGCCATCGTGTTTTTTTCACTCCTTGCGTTGGTAAAGTGGATATTGTTTGTCTGAAGTTCTGAACTCCATGTTTTTATTATACCATTAAACCACAAAAATGTAAAGAAAAAATTTTCTTGACAAATAGTGTGTATTGCAATATACTATTTTAGTAATTTTATTAAAAAAGGAGGAAGTGAATGGTTTATCTTTATTTGATATGCGGCATAATAATTGGGTGTTTGTTTACCTGGATGTTTTTGCAACGGAAAAGTGTTGTCCCGGAGATTACAATGTCTTCAGATGATGGAATGGCATTCAGGGATAATGTTTCTAAGCTCATCACTGAGTTCAATAAGATTTCTAATGCCAATATAAATATCCTTGAAGATAAGATACGGGATATAAAAGAGGTTGTTGAAATAGCAGATGAAAGAATAGTAAGAATAAACTCATCCTTGTCTGACATAGGGATAGTTTCCAGAAGGATACAGGAACCACTTATGCCTTTAAGAGAGATACAAAGGCGTAAGGAAACAAAAAGCGTGGGATATGGAGCCACTGACACAGAGGCACGAGGCGTTCAATTGCCAGAGATGCTGCCTCTGACAGAGAATAAATCCATGTCAACAGTGGATATCTCTCTGCCTGCTGCCCTTCCATTGTCTGGGGTGATATTGGCTGAGGATGAATCTGCTTCGCAACATGAGATTCTCAAGAAAACACTTATGCCCTTGAGAGAGGTGCCAAGGCACAAGGAAGCAAAGAGCAAAGAGCAGGGAGCAAAGAGCAGGGAGCGTGGAGTTACTGACACAAATGCACAAAATATTCAATTGCCAGTGGTGATGCCTTTGCAAGAAGTACTAACTCTGCCAGAGGTGCTGCCTCCAACTTCTATGCCTCAAGCCTTAACCCCCATATCTTCAAAGAAAAAGACAAAAAAGGAAAAAGAAAACGAAAAACCCATCTTAACCCCGCTTCCAAGAACTGCTACTAAAGAAGAAAAAAGAGAAGTGATCAATGAGCTAATCTCTGCCGGCTTCTCTGTAGAGGACATTTCCAGAGCTGTAGGATTGAGTCAGACAGAGGTTCAGTTGATATTGGGACTGAAAAAGAAACGATCATGAGACCGATTATCCACAGATTACAGCATGCATGGTGACCTTCACATGAGTAATTTTATTACAAATAGCGAAGCAAAAGACTTAAAAAAACGCCTCATCGAGCTTATCCCAAAAAGCGATGAGTTAAAATTTTTGGTTGGTTTTTTTTATTTTTCCGGAATCAGGGAATTGTATAAAGGATTAAAAGAAAATCCAAATCATATAATTAAGGTTTTAGTGGGCTTGAATGTTGATACTACCAATTACGGAATGATTGAACTTGCTGATCAAAATAACCAATTATCTGACGAAGAGAAGACATACAAATTTTTGCAGTCTGTAAAAAAATCCCTGAATACTGAAAATTTTGACACAAAGGAATTTTACGAACAGGTAAGATTTTTCATCCGATTGATACTGGATGACAAATTAATAATCCGCAAAACCTTTAGACCTAATCACGCAAAGCTATATCTGTTTAAGCTGGAACAGGGTCAGGTCGGCAGGAAAAACTTGTTTATTACAGGTAGCAGTAATCTAACCAGACCAGGCTTAATCACGCAGGAAGAATTCAATGTTGAAATAAGCGATTATGGATTTGAGGATGCAGAGGGATATTTTGATACATTATGGGATGAGGCTGTAAAAATAACCGAGCATGAGGTATCCAAAAAAAGGCTCATTGAGATAGTTGAGAAAGAAACGCTTATCAAGGAGATTACCCCTTTTGAGGCTTTTGTTATAGCCTTAAAAACCTACCTTGATTCATTTGAGGAACGCGAAGTCAGACAATCATTGATTGAAATACTGGAAGAAAACGGTTATACTCCGTATCAATATCAGATAGATGCAGTTAAACAGGCACTGGCAATCATAGAAAATAACAACGGTGTGATAATTGCCGATGTCGTTGGTTTAGGGAAGACAATTATTGCCTGTTCAGTAGCCAGAGAACTCAAAAAGCGTGGTATAGTTATCTGCCCTCCCGGGATTATTGGTGATAGGAACAAAAATTCAGGGTGGAAGAAATACATTGAGGAATTTAAGTTATACGATTGGGAGGTAAGGTCGATTGGTGACTTAGAAAATATCACTGAATTTGTCAATAAGTATAGGGATATTGAGGTAGTTATCGTTGATGAGGCACATCGCTTCAGAAATCAGGATACCAGGGATTATGAATCTTTGAAAAATATCTGCCGTAATAAAATAGTCATCTTGCTTACTGCTACACCATTTAATAATAGACCCGGTGATATTCTATCCCTGTTAAAATTATTTATTACCCCTAAAAAATCATCAATTACATTAGAAGATAACCTTGCAGATAGATTCAAAACCTTCGGAGGAACATTTAATCGGATTGGTTATATTAAGAAATATCGGAATTCTCCAAATGCCGGGAAACGAAAAAAAGCCGAAGCCTATTATGAAACCTTTTTTGGCGATAAGAATATCAATCTGGAAAAGGTTTCGCAAAGGTCACATTATCTATCCAGACAGATAAGAGATGTTATTGAGCCTGTAACTATTCGCCGTAACCGCCTTGATTTACAGAACAATCCTTATTATAAGGACGAAGTCCAGAGTTTATCTAAGGTAGCGGATCCCAAAGAATGGTTTTTTGAATTAACAAAAGAACAATCTTTGTTTTACGATCAAGTCATCAGTCAGTATTTTGGCGAGCCTGATGAGGGCGGTCAATTTCACGGAGCTATTTACAGGCCTTTTGAGTACGAGATTGACAAAGAGAAAATTGCCGAAGAAAAACTATCTGAAAAAGATAACCGCCAATTTATACAACAGAGAAATTTATATGACTTTATGCGTCGTTTGCTTGTAAAACGGTTTGAAAGCTCATTTGGCTCTTTTGAACAAAGCATAAAAAATTTCAAGCAGATTACAGAAAATATATTGAAATTCATTGAAAAAACAGGCAAGGGCGATTGTTATAAAGGTGAGTATATTTTGGATAGGTCCCTTCTTGAAAAAATTTATAATCTTGATTTAGAGGAAATTGAAAAATATTTAGCCGAATATACTGTAAGGATAAATATCGGCGAGTATCCGAAGAACCATAAAAGATATAAGATTAGCGATTTTAAGTATAAAGACGAATTTATTGAGCACATTAAGTCTGATCTGAAACTTTTCGATGAAATTTTATCCCGGCTATCCACTCTGAATTTGGTAAAAAATGATCCTAAAACCGATTGCCTGCTGGAGAACATCAAAAAAGAAATAGAACAAAAGCCGTTCAACGATGAGCCAAAGAGAAAAATCATCATATTTTCTGAATACATGGATACAATTAAATATCTAACCCCTATTTTGGAAAAGAATTTCAATAACAAGGTTCTCGTTGTCTCAAGCGATTTATCAGCCGCAAAAATCTTACAAATAAACAAAAACTTTGATGCTTCCTATTCGGAGCAGGAAGATAGTTATGATATTTTGCTCGCTTCAGACAAAATATCAGAGGGGTTTAACCTAAACCGTGCCGGACTTGTGGTCAATTACGATATTCCGTGGAATCCTGTAAGGGTTATTCAAAGGGTCGGCAGAATAAACCGTATCAGTAAAAAGGTCTTTAGCGAGCTTTATATCGTAAATTTCTTCCCTACAGAAAGGGGAGCAGAGCTTGTAAAGTCGCGCGAGATTGCCAGTAATAAGATGTTTTTGATTCATAGCACGCTTGGTGAAGATGCTAAGATTTTTGATATTGATGAAGAGCCAACACCTTCCAGACTTTTCAACAGAATTCAGCAGAATCCAGATGAGCAGCAAGAAGAGAGCTTTTACACAAAAGCATTGAAAGAATTCCTGAAAATCAAAGAAAACAATCCCGAGCTTATTGTATCTTTGAAAAACTACCCGCCACGCATAAAAGTTGCCAAGGAACATAATGAAAATGAGCTGCTTGTATTTCTTAAAAAGGGCCGACTGTATATCTATGGGCTTAAGCATGAAAACGAAAATAAGGCTGATATCTATCAGGTTACCTTTGAGGAGGTTTTTGATAAGATTGCCTGCTCAAGTGATGAGAAGGCAATTGCTTTAAGCAATAGTTTTTGGGAATCTTATGAAAGCGTAAAGGAGTTCAGGGAACAGCGAACTATTCCTCTAAATGAACAAAGCTCTGAGCAAAAAGCCTTAAACAATCTCAAGACATTTATTAATCAGATTCAAGCTGAAGAGTTAATACCGCATAAAGATTTCTTGAGAACCCTAAGAGAAGACATATTGGATTATGGCACCCTATCAGATTTTACTTTACGCCGCATAGCCAATATGGAAAGTACGGATGAAGCAAAACAGAAAAGAGCCATAAAGGAAATAATCGACTTAAAGGAAAAGCTGGGCCAAGATTATCTGCAAAAGGAAAAGGCAAGACATAAGGATTTGTCTAAAGAAATAATTATTGCCATTGAGAATCAGGCTGGAAGGTAAGTTATGGAAAAAATAGCACAAAATAACTATATCGAATTTTTGGGTGAAATAAAAGAAAGAATCCGTTGTGCCCAATATGATGCCTTGAAAGCTGTAAATAAACAACTTATCACATTATATTGGGATATTGGCAGGATGATTGTTGACCGTCAAAATCAATATGGCTTGGGTAAGTCTGTGGTAGAGAATTTAGCAAAAGATTTACAAATGGAGTTTCCGGGGATACAGGGATATTCAAAAGATAATATGTGTCGTATGCGAAAATTCTATCTGCAATATAAAGATAATGAAAAACTTGCACCAATGGTGCAAGAAATTGGATGGACTCATAATATTATTGTAATGGAAAGCTGCAAAGATAATCTTGAGCGTGAATTTTATATCCGCATGACATATAAATTTGGGGGAGCAGTATTATGCCGGAAGAGCGTAACAGCGGACGAGAAAAATTGGAAGATATAATCAAAAACTTTTCACCTGAAAAATTAAGCCGATTTTTCCGTGAAAAGAATCGTTCATTTGCCCCATCACAGGAGTCATTCAATCATTATAATGATGAAGGCTTTGAAAACGGGCTAAAGCTCGGGGATATTGAATCCTCTGAAATCGAACGGCTTATTATATGCAGCTTTCAGGTTAAACAATTACTCTCTGAACGAAGTGGTAAAAAGGCACAGTATGAGAAAGGGAAAAAGATACTCAGGGAAACTCAATCTGACGCTGGCATATTCATATTTTATGACCAGCAGGGCAATTTCCGCTTTTCTTTGATTTATGCCAATTATTTGGATAACAGGCGGGACTGGAGCGTATTCCGGCGGCTTACCTATTTTGCAAGCAAAGAATTTACCAACAAGACATTCCTGAAAAGAATCGGCGATAGCGATTTTTCCAGTTTAGAGAAAATCAAAGATGCGTTTTCGGTTGAGAAAGTAACCAAGGAATTTTACGAAAGCATCGCCCATTGGTATTTTTGGACGATTGAACATTGCCAATTCCCAAAAGATGTGGAAGCAGAAGAAAATGGCAGAAATATTGCCGTTATCCGCTTGATTACCCGAATAATTTTTGTCTGGTTTATGCGTGAACAGGGTTTAGTTCCAAAGGAATTATTTGAAGAAGATAATATCCGACAGATGCTTAAAGATGTATCGATGGAAAGTTCAACCTACTATCAAGCAATATTGCAAAATCTATTTTTTGCCACGCTGAATACTAAACAAGAAGAGCGGCAATTTAGAAGCGAAATTAGAGGACATAAGGGCTATAATCCTGATTTTGGTAATCAGTCTGTTTATCGCTACCATAATCTTTTCAAAAAACCAGAGGAAATAGGAGATTATTTTGGCAATATTCCATTCTTAAACGGAGGACTTTTTGAGTGTTTTGATGACAAACCAAATGGCATTTACATTGATGGCTTTACTGAAACAAAAGAACATCAGCCAGTAGTCCCGAATCTTCTTTTTTTCAGCGGAGAACAAACAGCAGACCTTAATGTCGCTCATGGCACCAAGGATAAAGATTACATAGTCAGAGGAATTTTGAATATCCTTTCTTCGTTTAATTTTACGATTGACGAAAATTCTCCGGATGATGCTGATGTTGCACTTGACCCTGAACTTTTAGGCAGGGTGTTTGAAAACCTACTTGCAAGTTTTAATCCGGAAACATCCACTACCGCCCGCAAAGCAACTGGAAGCTACTATACACCCAGAGAAATTGTTGATTATATGGTTGCCGAGTCGCTTAAATCGTATTTCAAAACGCACCTTGAGGGTGTAGAAAAAATAGATGAAAAATTGGGCAATCTATTTTCTACCGGAAGCGAAGAAAATCCTTTTGATGTTGAGGAATCCCAAAAACTTGTGGAATTAATTGAAAATGTAAAGATCGTTGACCCAGCGGTTGGCTCTGGCGCTTTTCCTATGGGTGTGCTTAATAAGCTCGTATTTGTTCTAAACAAGGTTGACCAGGGCAATGAACTTTGGAAACAGGCACAGCTTAAAGCGGCAGATGTGATACCTGATCCTATCGTAAGACGGGATACAAAATCAAGGATTGCAGAGTTTTTCAAGGATAAGAACGCCGATTATGGTAGAAAATTAGTAACTACTCAGGAGGCATCCCGAGGCAGAATATCTCCTGAGGGAAGTTGGCGACTGGGTTTGTCGTTGTCGGCGGGCTAAAGATTACGAGGTGTTGACAACAGGAATGAATGGGTTGTTCAGGAAGACGCGGTGCAGTGCATCCAGTGTGTTGAGACCGTTTTTTCTCACTGTCGAGATATAGCCGCGGATGCGGCAGAAGTCTATGAGGGCGTCAAAACTGCGAAAGGTGCCGGAGATCTTCTGCCGTAGCTTCATCATTCGCAGATCGCGTTCAGAGAGATTATTGTCAAATGGGACAGAGAAGTCGTGCATGAAGGCAAGGATGCCGTCAGAGTGGTCACGAAAGCGATCAAGTAGGTTGCAGGCTTTGCTCTGCTTGCGGCGACCACGGCGATTTGGGCCAGCTGGCAATTTCGTGACAGGGTTCTGGGTATAACCTGTCTCTATGACTTCAAGGTAACGGGCATGGAATTGGGCGATGTCTTCGGACGGCAGGGCGGCAAGTCTCGCGTTGCGGGCAGCAGTAACCGCCGTCTTGATTGCCAACAGATGATCGATCATTGTCTTTGCCCACTGTTGATTTTGTTCCTCCCACAGGAATATCAGTTCACGCAGCAGGTGCGCGTTACAGAAGGCGTGATCGCAGTCATATTTGAGGTAAGGGTTCCAGAAGTCGTGGACGGCACGACCTCGAAAGTTGGGTAGAATGTTGGCTGAGTCCATAGCTTCGCTCCCACGCCGTTTGTGAGCGAAGTACCAAGTCAGCCAGCGAGTCGAAACAGTGTGCAGCCAATGCAAAGATCCAATGGCACGCATTCCAGTCTCGTCGAAGCCGGCCACCTCGGCGTTTGTCACTAAATCGTGGATAAACTCATCCACGGGTTTCAGTCGTCGGGAGCAAGTGGCGGAAAAGTTCGCCAGCGTTCCTTCGCTGAAGGTTTTACAAGCAAAGAGGTCTCGCATGATCTCGGACAGCCGATCAAAGGGCAACAACTGGTACTCCTTGAGATAGACGGCTAAGCTCTTGACGCGAAGTCCGTACTGTACTGGTGCCGTAACTTCTATCGGGAATGCGGCGCGGTTGAGGCAACCGCAGACGCAGGTTTTAACTTCGGACTGGTGCTCGGTGACCTCCAGCTTCGGCTCGGGCAGGTCAAAAACCTGGCGACGCTCAATGTTGTCTGGAGCCTGTTGAACCAGCGAACGCCCGCAATTCACGCAGTGGCTGACCGAGTGTTTCACCGTGTGATCTATCTTCTCCGCCATACGCAAGGTGTGACCTGAATGACCGGGCTGACCACCAGTCGTTCGTTCACTGGGCTGACGCAGACTCTTGGGTTTAGGTTTATTTAATCCGTCAGAGGACGGTGGCTTGCTGCTGTTGTGGGAATCCTTGGCGGCTTTCTCTTCCAACTGTCGAACCTGTCGTTCGCTGGCGTTGAGGCGTACAGTCAAATCCTGAACCTGTTGCTCCAAGTCTTGGATGGTGGACCACATATCATGGATATACTTGTCCATCTCCAGTAACACCCGTACCACGGCTTCCTCGCCGGCACGGTAAATGGACTGCGATTGTTCCCGTGTTATTGACTGGACTACTTTGCCTTCGGTTCGAGAGACAACTGATGTTGATGATGTAATGTCTTGCATTGTCTTACTATCGGCAGAAATTAGCTGTGTCTTTATAGCTTTTTGTCTTGTGTGGCATCAAGTGATGCTTACCTGAGTAGTTACAAAATAAGATTTATGGAGAGGAACTTCGGAGGAATAAAGAGTCTTTCTATGCTTATACTGTAAAAACAGTGCTGAAACACAATAACGATACCATTAGAGATGCCAGAGTAAAGATGGATGGACAAGGGGAAAAGAGGTTTAGAAGAGAATTTTTGGCATATATCCGACGAGAATTAAATCATCCGAACAAAAAAATCATCTCACATCTCGAATTTGTGGATTCAAAGAAAAATGTTTTAATTCAATTAGCGGATATGGTTGCAGGAGCAATCTATCGTTCTTTTGGTAATAAATCTGATGCTAATATTTATCGAAAAATTATCAAGAAGAGAGAGGAGGATGTTTGGATATTTAGGAGATAAAAAAACGACCTAACGCCTATCGTGAGGATTCTCACGAACGCACACCATACGGTGACAATTAGGTCTTTGTATCTTTAGTATAACACATTATTGACAATTTGTCAAATGCTTTTTTGCGATTT
>JAHIZN010000280.1 GCA_018814245.1 bacterium | reverse complement strand
TGCCCATACTGCCAGATAACATTATGCGTAATCGGGTCAACTTCAATCACTCGATGGTTATTGCCATCAGTAATCAGCAGATTAGTCGTAGAGGTAGCAAAAGCGTTGGGGATGCACAGCATCATTCCCAGCATTATTATCTCGATTAGTAGCCGCGATTTCCATATCGCGTCTGTTACGCTATCGCATCAACATTTAATATCTACCCGCAATCACCCCCTATTCATTCTTTACCCCATCACAAAGGGTTCATAGCAACAATCTCTTTTCCCCTCTGCGTTCTCTGTGGTTTTGTGTGAACTCCTTACTTTGATTGCACACATCTTCACCCTACTCTCCTTTTCAAAGCCTCATAAAATCTTTCCCTTTTCCCAATCATAATTACCAAAACAATCTTTTTTTCTGGATAAATTTCATACACAATTCTATACTCTGTTCCTTGACAGGAGAAGTGATATGACCATAATCCCTTAAATTCATAAGAAAGAGGTTCACCTCCATATGGCTCTTTCTCAATTTTAGGGAATTCTTCAGTTTTTATTTTCTCTATAAGTTTTCTATCTAATCCTTTAATATCTTTTTTTACAGCAGCTAAGGATGTTATTGTATACATCAGCTCTCCTCAAATAGTTCTTGAGTAGTAATAGTTTTACCTTCTTCAAATTCTTTCTTTCCCATTTTCCATCGTTGTTTTAATTGTGTTTTGAGTTCTGGATTAAACATAATTTCCAAAGTCTCAATCTCACCTGAAGTAAGTGTTTGTAGTGTTTGAGCAATCCGTTCTAATGGTAAATCTACCGTTACTGCGGGCATGCTAGTTCCTCCTTTTTCAACCCTTCAAGATAACATAGGACTCTCTTTGGCATTCCATATCGCCTCTTTTTCTGTATCCCCTTGCATAAAACAGCCATCCAACGCAGGCACTTTCACATTATACCCCCCCCTTCTTCTGCTGGCTCAAGAACAACATTGAACCTCATAAAATAAACCACCTTCCTTATTTATTATTTGCCACATCATACATGGTCCACAACAACAATTTCTTTTCTCCTCCGTGCTCTCTGTGTCCTCCGTGGTAAATCTCCTTTCCTATCACCCTCACTCAACCCTCACCACAAAACTTACATTACCCCCTGCTCCTGGTGCAAGGGTATTTAGCTCCCATTTAATATGGGTTACCGGCTCTGTCCCCAAGCCATCATAATTTATCCCACCATCATGAGAGTAAGAAATAACCGTACCAGCACCAACGGCAGAATCAGTAATATAACTCGTGCCCGCAGGTATCTCATCTGTAAGTATGACCTTAGTCGCGGTACCTGAACCTTCATTGATATAGGTAAGGGTATAGGTCAAAGTCTCTCCAGGGGATACAGGAACAGCAGGGGTTACGCTTTTAGTAAATTTAAGGCTTGGAGGAAAAGGAAGAATATTAAATTCGATAGCAGCTTCAGTCTGTGAGGTTTTTCCAACAGCACTTACGGTTACGGTTCCTACAGGTTGGTTATCAACAGCAAAGGCAGCAGAAAATGTCCCGGAGGTATCGGTTGTAGCAGCAGCAATAGTGGAAGTCATGCCAAAGTCAATAATTATTCCTTCTGCAGCAGAAAAGCCTTGTCCTGTGATGGTTACGATGCTGCCTATTGTACCAGCAGATGGGAAGATGACAATAGATTGTGCATTAACCTTTTGGCTAAGGAAAAACAAGGAAGCAACTAATAATACGAAAACCATGCCTGCATTTTTTTTAATCATATTTCTCACCTTAATTATGTTTAATCGTAACTATTCAGGCGTGCAGAAGTCAGAATTGGGACAGCTACAACAAAAGGAGAACATCTGCCTGAGTAGTTACCCATTATATTGCGTGCATTAGTTCTTATACATAACGACTGCAAATATTAATGCCTACAGCTAATCTATTAAAACAGCCGCAATCCCGGAAGATTTGCATCCTTTTCAGAAATAATTGGATCTTTAATCGGCCAATTAATATTAATCTCAGGATCATTCCAGATGATCCCTCGATCATGTTCATGGGAATATTCTTCTGTACACTTGTAAGCAATCTCGGCTGTCTCACTTAAAACAAGAAATCCATGGGCAAAACCAACTGGAATGTAAAGCATCTGGTGATTTTCTTCAGACAACTCAACACCAACCCATTGTGCATAGTTAGCCGATTCCTTTCTTATATCAACAGCTACATCAAGTATTCTTCCTTTTAAGCAACGAACCAGCTTGCCCTGTGCCTTAGGATTTTCCTGATAATGAAGACCCCTTAACACAGATTTCATAGACATAGAATGATTATCCTGAACAAATTTCTCTTTTATTCCCATTTTAACAAAATCAGAGTATTTGTAGGTTTCCATAAAAAAACCCCTTTTATCGGCAACTACTCTTGGCTCTATAAGGATAACCTCATGCAGGGATAATTGCTTAAAATCAAAGGACATGCTTCCTCCACTTCATATATTATAATCAACAATTTCTGGTGAATTTGCAATTTACCGTAACTGTAACCGTTCAGGTAGTGTAAGAAAAGGAGATGTGGGGGATTATGGAGGAGATAAGGAGATATAGGGATTAGAAAAATATGAGGATAATACAACTTATCCCCTTAGGAATGATAACCCTGTAATCTTCCCTTCGATTTTA
>JAHIZN010000279.1 GCA_018814245.1 bacterium | reverse complement strand
GTGAGTGGGAAGGTAATGCCTCAGCTATCAGTGGGAGTCTCAGGCTTTAGTCTGCGTAAAACAACGCAACCTAAAGGAGGTAGCACCTCTGGCAGTTGCGACTACCAATTCCCACCGATAACTGAGGGATTACATAGGATGATGGTGTCTCATTCCCCCTTGGACCAGGCTCAGAGAAGGCTTGATCCTTTTTCACAAAGTGTGAGAGGAAAAAGAGGGGAACAGGGAAATTTTCTTGCCCCAGTATGGATGAGAAATAGGGTGAGTGGGATGGTAATGCCTCAGCTATCAGTGGTAGTCTCAGGCTTTAGTCTGCGTAAAACAACGCAACCTAAAGGAGGTAGCACCTCTGGCAGTTGCGACTACCAATTTCCACCGATAACCGAGGGATTACATAGGATGATGGTGTCCCATTCCCCCTTGGACCAGGCTCAGAGAAGGCTTGATCCTTTTTTACAAAGTGGGAGAGAAAAAAGAAGAAAGCAGGAAAATTTCCTTGCCCCAGCATGGATGAAAAATAGGGTGAGTGGTAAGGCTGAATTTTCAGGTGAAACGCTTATGCCCCTGCGAAACGCAAAGGGGAATAAAAATCAAGCAGGTATCAATAATTTGGAATTCCCTTCCAGTCAGTGGACTGCAAGTTCTTACCCTGTGCCTTTGCATTTCCAGAAGAACCATATCAGGCAAGGGACAATAACAAGCCGTGTGGATAAATCTGTCGAACTGATTTTTAGAAAAGATATGCCTCGGATTTTTGATACTACGGACAAAGATAACCAGAGATTGCAGCCAAAGGAAACAATTTATACAACTACAAACGAGGATTTAAGCAAAAAGACTTCTATGAGAAAAATGACCGATGAAATAAATATGGTTGCTGACAGGGTTTATAAGATTATAGAAAAGCGGATTTCTATTGAAAAAGAAAGGCGGGGATGGCGATAATGATAGAAAAGGCAAAGATAAAGAGGCTTGATACAAATGAAGAGATAACAGTTATGTTCAACCCTATTGAGTATTCTGTAACAGCCACAGGGCAATTAACTGGAGAAGGGACATGTTTGCAATTCCAAAGGGTAAATCTTGAAGACTTTAGTATCCCATTATTCTTTGATACTTATGAAAAACAAACAGATGTCAGAAAAGAGATAAAGAACCTTACTGCATTAGTTATGCCCACTGTTGAGGGGAAAAAGACAAAACAACCACCAGTGTGCCTTTTTGTCTGGGGTAAATTCTTATACAAAGGCATAATTTATAAGATAGACCAGAGGTTTACAATGTTTCTTGAGACTGGTATCCCTGTGAGGGCAGAAATTACAGTCACCTTTAAATCTATTGTAACTACAGAAGAGGATGCAGCACTTAAGGGCAATGAGGCATGTCGCAAAATATGGACAGTAAAAAGTGGAGACAGGCTTGACCTTATTGCCTATAAAACACTTAAGGATGCATCTCTATGGAGAAAGATTACTGAGGTAAATAATATTATTAACCCACGCACATTCCCAACAAACAACGACATCGGGAAACTAATAGTTGTTCCTGATTACGAAAGGGATTATAATGATAAAAGATAATAAGGTAGTAGCAGGTAGCTTTGAATTACTCTTAAATAGTAGTAAACTCCCGGATTATATCGCATCTACAATTAAAGAGGTTACTGTTGAAGATACCATAAATCAACCGGCAATGTTTACCATTAAGATTGAGATAGGGGATTTTATAAAAAATATGTCTCAGGAAAAGATGGATGTTGATATCTTTAAGCCAGGGGATGAGATGCAAATCTCTATGGGATTTGATGCTCCCAAGAAGATGATAATTGGTGAAATTATCTCGGTTGAACCAACCTTTCAAAAACCATTTTCTATGGGGATAAGGGGCTATGACAGACTTCACCGTCTTACTTCCGGGACCAAACGGCTCTCCTTTAAGAAGATGAAAGACAGTGATATTGCATCATCTATTGCCTCGAAGATTGGACTGACCCCTAAGGTTGATGATACAAGTACGGTTTTCCCGTATATATTTCAGAATAATCAAAGTGATTACGAGTTTCTTCTCGAGAGGGCAAATCGTATTGGCTATGAGATGTTTGTTGAGGACAAGACATTTATTTTTCGTAAACCGCAGGACAATAAATCACCTTTATTTACATTGAACTATGATTTGGAATTACATAGTTTTTCGATAAATATGAGGGCTGTCCCGGAAGGGGGTAAGGTTGAGGTCAGGGGTTGGGACATCAAGAATAAGAAAGAGATTACCTCTACCGTAGGGGGGAATACCGGTAGAGAATTATTACCCCAAAAGATTACCGGTAAAACATCGGATTTAATCTCTGATGAAGTAGTTGTTGATGCAGCTGATGCCGAGAATATTGCTCAAGCAAGGCATGATGCCATGCTTAAAAATGTTATTACAGGGGAAGGAAAATGTTGTGGAAATCCTGATATAAGAATAGGAAAGACTGTTGAGATTAAAGGAATAGGAGATAGGCTAAGTGGTAAATACTATGTAACCTCTTCGGTTCATACCATTAATGATGAAGGGTATGCCACAACATTTAAGGTGAGGAAAATAGAAGTATGAGTATTACTGATGTGTTAGAGCAAGGTAGGAGACCCGAATCAAAGATATATGGGGTTGTTGTTGGAATTGTTACCAACAATAAAGACCCGGAAGAGCTGGGACGAGTAAAAATAAAACTGCCGCGTATAAGCAGCGATGATGAATCTCACTGGGCAAGGGTGACATCATTTATGGCCGGCAAAGAAAGGGGTGTATTCTTTCTTCCTGAGGTTAATGATGAGGTGCTGGTAGCATTTGAGCATGGAGATATAAATATGCCATATATTATAGGCTCATTATGGAATGGCGTAGATAAACCGCCCGAAACCAACAGTGATGGTAAGAATAATAAAAGAGTAATCAAATCACGCAGCGGCCATATAATCAGGCTTAATGACGAAGACGGAAAAGAAAAGATTGAAATTGTTGATAAATCTGAGAAGAACAGCATTGTTTTTGATACAGCAAAAAATACAATCACAATTACCACAGATAAGGATATAACCTTATCAGCGCCTCAAGGGACGGTCAAAATAGATGCGCAGAAGATAGAAATAAAGTCTTCAGCAGATATGAAAATAGAAGCCGGAGCAGGTATGGATGTCAAGGCAAGCGCAGCCATGAACATCAAGGGTGCAACGGTGAATGTTAATTGAAAAGGATAAGCATTCAGCCATCAGCTATCAGCGGTCAGCAAAGACCATAAAATCAAGGCAAATGAAGCGTTCCTAACTTTACGCCTTTCTGTGCCAGAGGTGCTACCTCTGGCAGAGGGGCTCCCTCCTTTTATGCCGTAATGCCTTGCAAAAGCTGAAGGAGGTAGCACCTCTGGCAGCTGACTGCTGATAGCTGAACGCTTACTGAAAAGGAGTGAGCCAACTCATGGGACAACCAGCGGCAAAACAAGGGGATAAGGTTATGGCAACAGATACACATATTATTATGATTCCAGCAGTACCATCACCAATACCGACACCATTACCACATCCATTTATGGGAATAATTGATGGCAATCTTAGCTCTGATGTAAAGATAATGGGTATGCCTGCGGCTACAGTAGATTCAACGGCATCGAATATGCCGCCGCATATACCGCAAGGTGGTCCTTTTCAAAAACCACCATCTAATAAGGCAACAATTAAACTCGGGAGTATGACTGTAAAGATAAACGGTAAGATGGCAGCAAGAAATAGCGATATGGCTATGACCTGCAACGACCCGTCAGACATGCCTGTGGGTAAGGTTATTGCTGTGGGTACGGTCTTTATTGGAGGATAAAATGGTTGTTGTAGATTTTTTGGGCAAAGGCTGGAAATATCCAGTATCTGTTAAACAGGGGAAGATAGCTGTATCTGAGGGAGAAGATTCTATCAGAGAGTCGATTATGATAATACTTGGTACATCAAAGGGAGAAAGGGTTATGCGGCCTGATTTTGGCTGCGGAATCAATGAACTTGTCTTTGCTCCAAATAATACCTCAACCGCAACACTTATGGACTTCTATATAAAAGAGGCTCTCTTGAAATGGGAACCGAGGATTGAGGTATTAGATGTAAGTGTATCACCCGATGAAGAAGAAGGAAACAAACTTATCATAAATATAGAATACATGGTAAGGAGTACGAACACAAAGCGTAATCTTGTTTATCCATTTTACCTGACAGAAGGGAGATAACAATGTCTGTTTTAGCACCGAAGATAGATAAAAGAACCTCAGAGGAGATATTAGAAGAGATAAAGGCATTAGTCCCATTCTATACCCCTGAATGGAATGTGAATGAAGATAAAGGGGTTGGGATTGGATTCCTCACCATATTCGTCAATTCCTTAAAAGCTGTGATTGACCGATTAAACAGTATCCCGGATAAGAACTTTATTGCCTTTCTGAATATGTTAGGTGCAAAATTATTACCGGCACAGTCATCTAAAGCACCGGTAACCTTCTTTCTATCTGAAGGTATTACGGAAAATGTGTTGATACCCAGGATGACCAAAGTATCCGCAGGAGATGTTGTCTTCGAGACTGAAAAGAGTATAATGGCTGCCCATGGAAAATTACAAGGAATATACAGTGTTGTCCCTCGTAATGATGAAATTTTTGAAGCCCCTTTGGAGCTTATAAAAGGAAGCCCTACTACATTTGAATTATTTACAGGTAAAAACTTGCAGAAACATATTCTGTACTTAGGGCATACAGAACTGTTTAATATTACCAAGCCGGCTCAGATAACACTTACCGGATTCCTAAAATTACCAAATTCTACTACATGGGAATATTACGGAGAGGGTGCAAATAAAAAGGTGGATTGGCATTCACTAACCTTGCCGACAAAGGAGACGACAGAAAAAGCGTTAAAAATAGAGGCACATGCCCTTTATAAGGATGCGACAAATAATATTATTTTGCAAAAAGCTCAGGGTGAGATCAAAGAGTATGAAATTAATGGAATAAAAAGCCGCTGGATACGATGCACAACCAAAAATATCGCAGAAACTAAAGATATTACAGTAGATACTATTCAAGCTGGTGCAGGATGCATCATACAAACTGTGGCTGTTGACGGTGCCGTTCTGAGCATTCCCATTCCACCTGATATGGCTTTTTATAATGATGTGCCATTGGATATAGCTCATCCCATCTATCCGTTTGGTTTAATCCCAAGACTGTATGACACCTTCTATATCGCCGGTCAGAAGGCTTTTTCTGAGAAGGGAGAAACGATTACATTACATATTACCATAACGATGGATGAAAGAGGTGATCCAACACCTAACCCATTGCTTTCCTGGGAATATTGGGATGGTAATGGTTGGAGTGCATTCACCGGTATATCGGAAAATTTCACCGGAACAGGAACAATTAACCTCGCAATTAATAATTTCCCTGAACTGAAACCTACAAAGGTTAATGGTCAGGAAAACCTTTGGATTAGGGTTAGGCTGATTGGAGGACATTATGGACAAGAGTCCATAATCGTATATGCGGGGACAACTTCGCCCTCTTATACAGCGGTGACAACTCCGACCTCTTATACAACAGTGAAGGCGGGTAAAATAACTCCACCCCAAATCACTAAGCTTACCATAGACTATACCGTATCTCCTATAACACTACAACCTTTACACCACTGCCTTATCTACAACAACCTTGAATTTGAGGATGTAACCAAGGAAAGTAAATCTAAAGATAATAAATCATTTAACCCATTTAAGGCATTGGAAGACAAGCATCAGACTATGTATTTAGGTTTTGACAAAAAGATTGAGGAAGGACCTATCAGTATTTATGTATCGTTAGAAGAACAATTCTACAATCCTGATAATATCCCTGATATTGCGTGGAAATATTATGCAGGAGATGGTAAGTGGCTACGATTAGAGATACTTGATGGTACGATGAATTTAACTAAAGCTGGAATTGTGGAATTTATCGCCCCATCTAACCTTGCTAAATGCAAAAAGTTTAATAATGACCTCTATTGGATTTGTGTAGTCGATGTTGAAGATAAGTTTAAACCATCTACCAAATGCCTTCCTCCCAAAATAAAAGGTAATGCCTCAGTTATCGGGTGGACAAAGGTGTTAGGAGAATCGCCTGAGTACCTCTCTGAAAGCCTCAACTTGTTGAGGAATTTGCCCCAAACAAGTTTGGGCTTCCGACTACCCATTAATATTTCTCAATCCGTAACTAAGGGATTACCTACCGAATGCCTTCCTCCCAAAATCAAAGGTATCTATCCTAATACTACCTGGGCTATTCAGCAAGAAACAATTAAAGATGAACTACTCGGTTCAAGTGATGGCAACTCAAACCAGGGTTTTGTTTTCAGTAAGACCCCTGTTGTTTCTGAGGAGGTATGGGTAAATGAGATAGCCCTATCTGAAGAAGAAAGAAGGGCAATAATTGAAAAAAGTCCTGCCGCTGTAAAGGAGATTAAAAATGCGGATGGAAATACCACAGAGTTTTGGGTAAAGTGGCAACCTATGGATGACTTACTTGAAACAAAGGCAAAAGACAGGGTTTATCAGAGCGATAGAGCCTTTGGTAAGATTGGTTTTGGCGATGGTACTCATGGTACGATACCTCCCATAGGAAGAGATAACATCAAGGCTGACTATACCACAGGAGGCGGTAAGAAAGGTAATGTAGATGCCGATAAAATTACAGAACTTAAAGCATCTATCCCTTTTGTAGATAAGGTGTCAAATCCTGATAATGCTGCTGGTGGTTCTGAGATAGAAATATTGGAGATGGCGTTAGAAAGAATGCCGCAATCTATAAAAAATAGAGGACAAGCTGTAACCTTAGAGGATTTTGAATGGATTGCCAGAGAATCGGCAAGAGATATAGTTAGGGTAAAGTGCATACCTAACTTCAATAATAAACGGAAGCCACAGCCTGGTTGGGTAACTGTTATTATCGTTCCTGAAAGTAAAGAAATAAAACCTATTCCTTCATTACAATTAAAAGATAAGGTAAAGGATTATATTAAAGGGCGATGCTCTAATATAATCTCAGAACATATCTATGTTGATGGACCAGTCTATGTAGATGTTATGATAGAAACAACTATCTATGTTAAATGCATTGATTCTGCCCCATCAGTTAAAAATGAAGGTTATACTCAGATTAAGGCATTCCTTCATCCACTTACAGGTGGATATGAAGGAAGAGGCTGGGAGTTTGGTAGGATGCCGTTCCTTTCTGACTTTTTCCCTATTTTAGAAGTTATAGAAGGGGTGGATTATGTAGAGAGTCTTTCAATGAAGGTAAAATCAGATGGAAAAGAAGAAACAATAACAGAAGATAGACCGACGGAGATTAAACTGCCTTTATATACTTTAATCTTCAGCGGAGAACATAAGATAACCGTGAAATGGAGGAGTAGATAATATGCCACTTCCAGTACTGAACTTAGACAATAAAAGGTTTGATGAATTTATTGATGAGGCAAGAAGACTTATCCCAAGATACGCCCCTGAATGGACAAACCATAATCTGTCTGACCCAGGAGTTACATTTATAGAGCTTTTTGCCTGGCTGACTGAGATGCAGATTTATCATTTGAACCAGATACCTGAAAAGAATTACCTTAAATATCTGAAACTTTTAGGAGTAAAACCTAAGCCTGCAATGCCAGCTAAGGTAGATTTGACATTCTTTGCTGATAATCTTATAACTATTTCTAAAGGAACAAGGGTGGCGACTAAAGGTCAAGAGAAAAATATCAGATTTGAGACTGACGAGAATATTGATGTATTTCCTGTTGAGATTGAGCGTATCACTAGCTATTCTAATTACAAATATGTCGACCTTACAGAACAAAACAATGAATTAAGAACCTTTTATTATCCTTTTGGTGAAAATCCACAAGCAGGAGATGCATTTTATCTGGGGTTTAACTTTAGTGGGGTTATTAAAGGGAATTTGAGATTAACGGTTTATTTATACGAGGAAGATCTTCCTCCTAAAGGAAATCATGGGACAGAAGAACCTAATATTTATCCATCAGCAGAAATTGACTGGGAGTATGCCTTAAGTGAAACGAAGTGGAGTCCTTTAGATATCAAAATGATACAGAAGGTGGGTGAAATCTGGCAAGAATGGGATGGTTGGAATGGCAATAAATGGATTCCTTTAGAAGAAGAGCCAAAATATGGTGATAGAAGTTTGGGCTTAATGCAAAGCAATGTAATTTCTTTTACCATTCCATCTGAGGTACAGAAGATAACATTACCTTATGCTCAAGGGAGTTTCTTTTGGATTCGTGCTAAACTTAGAAGGGTTGGTTATGAAATACCGCCCCGGATTAAGACAATTCAGTTAAATACAGTATCAGCTACTGCAGTAATAACAGTAGGAAGTGAGTATTTGGAGAAAAGCTCTGGATTGCCGGACCAAACATTTTTAACTACAAATAAACCTATTTTGTATAGGAGCCAAAAGGTGTATGTTGATAGCCATGAATGGGAAGAGGCAGATGATTTTGATGCCTCAACTCCATATGATACCCATTATATTCTCAATAGGGCTGATGGAGAAATTATCTTTGGTAATGGGATACATGGCAAGATTCCTACAAAGGGTAAGGAGATAAAGATTGATTATCGCTATGGTGGTGAAGAGGAGGGTAATCTCCATGCTGAAATAAATTGGCAACTCTCTAATATGCAAGATATTAAGGGAATAAAAAACCTGTTTCCTGCCGGTGGTGGGAAAAAAGAAGAGTCTCTTGATGAAGCAAAATTTCGAGCAAGGAAAGAGCTTAAAGTACCTTATCAAGCAGTCACATCAGAAGATTTTGAGACTATTGCTAAAGCTACCCCAGGAATTAGGGTAGCAAGAGTAGGGGTTCAGATCTTACCCAAGGAGAATAAAGTTAAAATAGTTGTGGTGCCTTACAGTCTCTATGAAAGACCTATACCCTCTGAAGGATTCAAAAGGACTGTATGTGAACATTTGGATATGCATCGACTCATAACTACTCAGATTGAGATAATTGAGCCTGAATATGTAAAGGTATCCATTACTGCTTCAGTGAAGATAAAACCACAAAATAGCCCGGAGTTAGTGAGAAAAAGGGTAGAAGAGGCATTAAATACCTTCCTTCATCCATTAAAAGGTGGAACAGAGGGCACTGGATGGCAATTTGGCAGAGAAGTCTATAAATCCGAGGTGTATGAAGTAATAGAAAAAATCGCCGGTGTCGATGGAGTGGTAGATTTATCCTTATCTAAGGGTGGAAATATCAATGAACTGACTCTTGTCTACCCTGGAAGACATAGGATAGAGATAGTTCTTTCACAGACAATATGTAAAGAGGAGAATATTTGTGGATAATAAAGATTTTAAGTTTTTGTGTATCAATACCAAGTCTCTCTGGAAAGAAGGAGAAAAGGTAGATAATCTTGAAATAAGTGAGGAAGGAATAGCCCTTAAGAAGGAGTATGCTTACACCTATACCCAGAGTTATAAAGAAATAGGGCAACTTGTAGACTTTGCTTTAGACCAATGCGGAATTATATTCATCCTTGACAATAATGGAAAGATTCTTTATTTTGACCCTAACACCGAGTATTCAGAATACATAGGGTGTATCAAATTTGATGTCCCGAAGGCTATTGCCGTAACTCCATCAAATATCTATGTACTTGATGGTAATAAACTTAAGATTTTGGCCAGGGCAAACTACCAGCTTCGCTGGGAAAGGGAAGTCGGAGCAGATGTTCAAGCCATTGCTGTGGATACCAATGAAATAGTTTATCTATTGAACAATAATACAGTTTGTAAGTTGAATAGAGATGAGGACTTAACGGAGTTCATAAAGGATTTAGTGAAACCGTTAAATGTAGCCATAGATACAGATGATTTCATATATATATTAGGTGAATCAGGGAAGATTCTGAAATTCTCCTCATTAGGAGAAGAGATTGGTGATCTCGTTCTTCTTGAGGGAATTCAAGGAGAAGAATACTTCGGCTTAGCTGTAGATAATCGAGTGAACTTCTATATAGGAATTAATTCGGAAATATTATTGGTAAATAGGAGGGAGAGATTTGTTGATTCTGCTACTTACATCAGTAAGTTTTTAGATGGTAACGAGGAAGAGTGTCAATGGCATAAGTTTATCATAGATGGCGAGATACCGGAGAATACAAAGATAGTTGTCTGTTATCATATCTCTGATGATGCTAAGACTGTGGAGTCATGGTCTGAAGCCTTAATAAATCCTAAGGATGCACTAATTCTTAGCCTTAAAAAGGGGCAATATATTAGGTTTAAGTTTGAGTTAAGTAGTGCAGACAGGGTAAATACACCTAAGATACAGGGGCTCAAAGTCTACTTCCCACGGCTATCATACCTTCGGTATCTACCGGCAATATATCAAGAGGATGAAACAAGTCAGGAGTTCTTAGAGCGATTCCTTTCCCTGCTTGAAACCTACTTTTGGCAGTTAGAAAAAGAGATTGAAGAAGTATCTCGATGTTTTGATACCAAAGCTACACCTGATGAATTCTTGGATTGGTTATCCTCGTGGCTTGGAATCTCTTTAGATGAGAACTGGTCTGATATAAAACAGCGAGAATTCCTTAATCAAGCACAGGAATTGTTCAAAAATCGCAGCACAAGAGAAGGACTGAGGGAGATGATAAAATTATACCTTGAGGATGAACCGATTATTGTTGAGCAATTTCAATTAAAGCCGGCTAAGAACTCGGAGAACGGGGAAACCTGGAAGAAATTATTTGGTGATTGTCCATATTCCTTTTGTGTGCTTCTTAAGCCATTTTCAGTAACTGATGAGAATGAGCTTAGCACGGTGCGTAGAATTGTTGAGCAAGAAAAACCAGCTTATACGAAAGGGGGTGTTGTCCTATTACAGCCATGGATATACCTTGATATGCATACATACCTGGGCATAAACACCATCTTGAGTGAGCCGAAATTTATCCTGGAAAGAGATTCAGTAATAAGCAGGGATACAATCCTTGCGGATAGAGAGAAATCAGGTCAGATTGACCTTAGAGCAAGAGTAGGAATGGATACCATTCTTACTTAAAAAAATATTTAAAAGGAGGATGTTAAAATGGCAACTAACAATTGTAATGTATGCAATGAGGAAATGATTGAGGAGGTAAATGACACTCTTAAGCAATTTGAGCGGAACAAATACTTCTATGGTAAACTGATGACTGTCAAGGATTTTGAATTGGAGCAGGGCTACTTCAACGGAAAACGCCACTTGCTCAATCGGCTAATCCATGGGGTTGGGATTGCTCGTGGACTAAAAGTAACTACGCCAACCTTAACAGGTACCACCTTAAAAATTGCCCTTTCATCTGGTGTAGCATTAGACTGTTGGGGAAGGGAAATTGTGGTTGATAAGGAGTATAGCGAATTAAATGTTACCGGCACATTGGGAGGAGATACTAAGGGATATCTATATATTAAGCAAAAACCGTGCCTTAAAGACCCAGTCCCAGTCTTATCCAATGCCTCAACCTGTGAACAGGAGTGCTGCTATAGTCGAATAAAGGAAGATTTTGAGGTGATAGTAAGTAACATTGCCCCTCCTGTACCTGACTTCTTACTTGATGTGGGGAAATATTGGAAGAAAGATGGTGAAGTATATAAGGATGTAAATCCTGTGATGGGAGATATTAAATCAAATGAAGCAGATTGGCATGAGGCAGAAATAATCATTGCTATAAATGAATATCTTGAAAAAATTGGCTGTCCATCATGTAATGACTCAAAGGTATTGCTCGCAGTTATTGAGAAAAAAGCAGATGGTAGTATAGTGGTTAATAATACTGAAACCCATAAGTATCGCTCTATCGTTTATAACAATCCTATGCTCTATGACCTCATTAGCAGCCATTTAGTTGATTTTAGTAATCCACATAATGTTACTGCTCAACAGACAGGTGCTATAAAAAGTATCAATAGTGTCTCCAATCCTGGTGGTAATATTGATTTGGTCACAAACAACGCCATTGTTATCACCCCGGACGATACCAACAACAAAATCACCATTGGTGAAACTCATTCAGCCCTGTCGGATAACCCACATGGAACAACCGCTGTACAGGTGGGAGCGTTGGTCAGTATCGGTAGTGTCTCTAACCCTGGTGGTAATATTGAGTTGGTTAGAAACAATGCCATTGTTATCACCTCGGACGATACCAACAACAAAATCACCATTGGTGAAACTCATTCAGCTCGACTGGATAACCCACATGGAACAACCGCGGCACAGGTGGGAGCGTTGGTCAGTATCGGTAGTGTCTCCAACCCTGGTGGTAATATTGAGTTGGTTAGAAACAATGCCATTGTTATCACCTCAGACGATAATAACAACAAAATCACCATTAGCGAAAATCATTCAGCACGAAAAAATAACCCGCATGAAACAACTGCGGCACAGGTGGGAGCACTGGTGAGTATCGGTAGTGTCTCCAATCCTGGTGGCAATGTGGAGCTGGTTGCCGGTGCAAACATTATTATAACTACTTCCCCCGCCCCCGCCGTATCTTCTATTACCATTGCTTCTACAGCAGGTGTTGAGCCTGCTGTTGTTGTGACCAGCGTCGGTAATATCAAAAAAATAGGCGAGTCTTTAAGATATGCCCGTGAAGATCATGTTCATAACTTAGAAGATGATATACAAGAGCAATTAAGCGGGCTCGTTATGTATGTAAGGGAAAGGGCATTGAAATGCACAATGATTAATTTTAAAGAGGTTGGAGAAAAATTTAACAACAAAACTGCTTTAGAATTATCCAATTATTCAAAAGGAGCGATAGACGAAAAAAGATTTAAAAAAGAAAGAGAATTCATTGAAGTGATGAATCAAATATTTGAAAGACAGAGTGCGATTGCTACTGGAATTAAAACAATTACCACAGAAGGAAGCTGGAAGGATTTTTCAAATAGCCTTAAAGAACTCAAAACGGCACTTGAATCAGGAAATTCACTGAAAATTGCCACTGCACAGGATGAGGTATGCTTTTATTCCATGCTTTTAAAAAGGAGGAAATTGTCGGCTATAATCCTTGCGTCAAATCTCGATGGATATATAGTTGGTAAGATTAATGATGATCTCATAAACGCCATTCCATCTGATATGATAAGGAATGAGGTCAAGACTGAACTTGAAAATGTTAATACAGCTACAATAATTAATGAGGTTTATAAAAATCCTGATATAAATCCATCAGACCTTACTAATAGAACAGGCATTAAGACGACAGACATCAATAAAAAAATAGATACCCTTGTCAAAGGAGGGATTTTGGTTAAAAGTGGTATAGGATATAGATTGAATATCTAAAACATGAGTAACTGTGAGGGAATTTTGGTGGTATTAATTGCCAACTGCCACTTTCTGTCTTCTGCCTGTCTATCTTCCCCTTCAAAAAGAGAGAACCCACCCCTAACCCCTCCCAAGAGGGGAATACCTCTAACCCCTACGAGGGAGGGAATACGGCGTAGGGGCAGACCTTGAGTGTCTGCCCTGATATCACGATGTAAAACGCCACAAAGCAAAATCCCACACATCTAACCCATTGTGCAATATGTAATTAGCGAAAATTTGGCAGGTTATTCTTTATTATTTGTAGCGCACATGC
>JAHIZN010000278.1 GCA_018814245.1 bacterium | reverse complement strand
AGTATTAAAATAAAACAGGATACCCCTAGCTCAAGCTCAATCATTAATACCCTGAATATTGTATCCTCATCATTGAATGAAGCATATCTGCCTAATAATTATGCTGCGGCAACTACCTATATAAGCTCTCCAACGGTTGATTTGTGGGTGAATAGCCATGGACAGGGTTCAGGCATTCCTGGCGGCGAGGCTACATATACAGTTACCTGCGGAAATAACGGCAGCGAAACAGCGGCAAGCGTTGTCCTTGTTTGCCAATTCTCGGATCAGGCAGCATCGATTATTCAGAAGACATCAGGGTTTCCCTTTGGTTGGAATGCTGTAACACGATGTGGGACATGGAATATAGGCAGCCTTCCACCGGGTACGATTACCTTTGAACTATCGGCTAAGATACGGGATAATGCCCTTGGCTCAACCACTATCATCAATGCCATGAGGATAAGCTGTCCATGGGCAGAGACCGATTATATGAATAATCAGGCAACCGTAACCACGCATATAATCGACGCAGATATAGAAATTCTTCAATATGGTCCTGATGAGGCGGCTCAAGGACAGGAGGCAGCGTATCGGATAATCTTGAGAAATCTAAGCAATACAATAGCCGGGAATGTAAAAATTATTGATACGCTGCCTCAAGGATTAATTTATATGGGCAGCGATATTGCCCCGGCAACAACAGCGGCTAATACCATTACATGGGAGATGGGTAATATCCCTGCGCGGGGTTACAAGAGCTTTAATATCTGTGTTAAGGTACGGGATGATGTTCCTGCCTCATCCACAATGACTAATTTAATTGAGGTATCCTCTGCTAATCCTGAGACCAATTATGCCAACAACATGGCAAGCTGGACAACGCATATCTGCCTGCCAGAGCCAAGTCTTAAGATTCGCAAATGGCAGTCTCGGGATACGGTTACCGCAGGGCAAAGGATGGAATATTTTGTCCGATACAGTAACGATGGAAAGGGGAAGGCAGCTAATGGTATCATCACGGATTATCTGCCGCCATGGGTAACCTATGTAAGTGATGATAGTGGATTGCCTTGTGAGATTACAGACAACAAGATTATCTGGAATGTTGGGACGATAAGTCCAAATACAACGAAAGACTTTAAGCTAACGGTTCAGGTGGATAAATATGTTGATGCACCGGCTACCATAACTAATGTGATTGAAATTACCTCACCAACCCATGAAAGTAAGGATAACTGGACATGCACAACCCATGTATCAGAGCCAATTGCAGATGTAAAAATCTATAAATTGGGACCAGACAAGGTGCTTTGCGGCACAGGGTTTAATTACGAGATTACTTATAACAATAATTCGGCTAATGATGCCAAGGGTGTGATTATTAAGGATATTTTGGATACACAATTGACTTACAAAAGCGATACGGCCGGGATTACACCTGTTTTCAACGATAAGGAAATAAGCTGGCATATTGGAACAATGACTCCATGGGCATCCGGACACTTCTTGTTAACAGTTGTTGCGCCACAGTTATCAGGCACAGTAACCAATGTTATTGAGATAACTACCCTGACACAGGAGAATAACCATAATAACAATCGTGCAACAACAACTACCCATGTGGATAGCTCGAATGTAGATGTAGGAATAGAGCAGATAGGTGGTGATGCCAGACCAGGCTTTATCAAGAAATATGAGGTTACTTATTATAATAATGGGACAGACAAGGCACAGGGTGTGGTTATTATTGACCGATTGCCGCAAGGGGTGCGGTATCTCTCAAGTAACCCGGCGGGTAATTATAATAGTGCCAGCCATACCCTTACATGGAATATTGGCGAATTATTATCACAAACCAAAAAACACATCACTGTAGAGGTTAGAATCCCTCCTGCTCAAGCCTGTGGCGAGAAACTTTACGATTACATTGAGATTACAACTGCCTCGCCTGAATATGATTACACGAATAATAACTATACCGGGATAGAGACAGTGGTAGGCTCAATTGACCCAAATGATAAGTTGGTCAGCCCACAAAAGTATATCAAGGATAATGAATTGCTCAATTATACTGTTCGGTTTGAGAATCAGGCAACCGCTTCTGCCATTGCTATTCTTATCGCGGTTGAGGATAAGTTAGATGCTAATTTAGATTGGACGACGATGAAATTTGGCGATATAAAGATAGGGCAAGGGACTTATACCCTTGAGAATTTCGATAAAGGCAGTTTGTCTGTTAGCTATGATGTTGGCAGCGGCACCATTCGTTGGGAATTTGACTTTAAGACAGGGGTAAAAGGGCTGCCGCCAAATGTTGTTTCACCAGAAGGGGAAGGGTATGTGAATTTCAGTGTTCGGGCAAGGGCAGGATTACCCGCAGGCACTGAGATTACAAATATTGCTGATATTATATTTGATTATAACTCTCTCGTGGAGACACCACCGGTAACTAATATAGTTGATTTGAACAAGCCAACATCTACAGTTAGTCTGCTTGCTCCATATCAAGCAGCTACTTTGTTTGCGGTCAATTGGTCAGGCACAGATACCGCCGGTAATAAGGCTGGAGAGATAGAGAGTTATACCGTGTATGTTGCGGATAATGGGGGGACATACTCGCAGTGGCTTACGGATGATAGGGATACAGCAAGCACATTTACCGGTAAAACCGGGCATTCATATGCCTTTTATAGTGTGGCTAAGGATAGGGCAGGTAACTATGAGGAACCACCTATACAGCCAGATGCTTACACAACCTTGTCTTTGGCAAGGCATTTTGTCATGGCAACATTGACCACGACTGAAATGTATGTTGGCGGGACTTTGCCGCTTACCGTAAGTATTTATGACAGTGAAGGAAATCCTGCAGATTATAACGGCACAGCTGTCTTGCGGGATAAACTTGGGGTAAAGGGTAATGCCATGTTTGATGGTACAAGCACATGGACAGGTGCAGTAACCATTCCGCAAATGCCAAGTGGCGGCACAGATACGATTACTGTAGATGCTGCTGGGGTAACACCTGCGGTCAGCGATACATTCCTTGTCTTGATTAATCGCTACACAGGCGGCACAGTTACCCTATTTACTTCAGGGGTAGGGACTACAACCGTTAGATTTGGCACATACACATTTATTCAGGACTTCTATGCCATTATCAGGGCTGCTGCTGCAACAGGGATGAACATTCCGGATGGAGGGGTGATCAATTCTGCTCAGGAGATTATTGCCTGCAATATGAATCATGACCCGCTTAGCGGAACATTTACCAATCTGACATACCTTGAGATCCCATACCTTGATACGAATGGGGATAATGTTGTGGATGAAACAAACATTAGGGCAGACAGCTTAAGGGTATGGGTCTGGCAAAATAATGAGTGGAAGATTGTTGACTCAGGAACAGGCTCAATGTCAGGGGTAGATGTAAGCAGAAATGTTGTCTGGTGCAATATCAATCACCTGATTACCTTTATGCCCATAGGCATCCTGATTGCACCCTCACAGCTGGGCAAGGTAATTGTCTATCCCAATCCATTTGTATACGGCTTGGGGCATGAGCATATCACCTTTGGCAGCAAGCATGACCCGAGCAAAGCCTTGACCCCTTATGCTACGATTAAGATATTTAATATTGCCGGTGAATTGGTCAGGACGATAGAGGTTATCCCTGATGACCAGGGGCAAAAGACATGGGATGCCAGAAATGAATCAAACGACAGGGTGGCATCCGGCATATATTTCTATCTTATCACCAATCCGTGGAACGAAAAATGTGTGGGGAAACTGGCGATTGTTCGGTAGTGATTTATTAACAAGCTGGCTGAGAAGTTGTTACACAGATGTAATGAGTTAGTCATTGTGGAGAAAACGGACACACACCTAACCCCTCGCCACCTGCCACTCTTTCAGATGGCGAGGGGGGATTTGAGGAAGTCAGGACCGGGGATTACATCTTTGAAAACGAGTGGCAATCCTTCCGCATCAAGAGAGACCGCTTGCTGGAATTAACCAGCGTCTTTCACGAATGCGTACCGGGGGGCGGCACAAGCTGGCCGTGAAGGTGGTGGACATCTTTGGCAAGGATGTCATTGAAAAGACAAGATGAATACAAATCGTTGAAAAAAACAAGGGAGAGACATATGAATATCTTACAGGAGCTAAACCCAGAGCAGAGGGATGCCGTAACACACATCAATGGACCGGTATTGGTGTTGGCTGGTGCCGGGTCAGGCAAAACAAGGGTGATCATCTATCGCATTGCTCATCTCTTAAGTCAGGGCATATCACCTAAACACATACTTGCAGTTACATTTACCAATAAAGCAGCCGCAGAGATGAAAAAAAGGATAGAGCAATTCAATGAGGTGATGGACATTAATGGCTTATGGATAAATACCTTTCATTCTGCCTGCTTAAGGATTCTAAGGGCTCACTATCCAAAGCAAAACTTTACCATTTATGATGAAGCAGACAGGGGTAGTGTGGTTAAAGCTGTGTTGAAAGAAACAACCTATGATATAAAACCAAACTCTGTCAGCTCGTTTATCAGCCAATGCAAGAACAAGATGATTGTACCAAATAATTACAAGCCAATCAACTTTTGGGAAGAAAGGCTGGTAAAGTGCTATCAGCTCTATCAGGAACAATTGGAAAAAAATAATGGGCTTGATTTTGATGATCTTATCATGAAAACCATCCTATTGTTTCAAGACTCCCCCCAGATATTAACCCATTATCAAACAAGGTTTAACCATATTATGGTAGATGAATATCAGGACACAAACCATTCCCAGTACCTGTTAATCAAGATGCTGGCTGAGAAGCATCAAAATATATGTGTGGTTGGGGATGATGATCAGTCAATTTATAGCTTCCGTGGTGCAGATATCAGCAATATTCTGAACTTTGAAAAGGATTATAAGTCCATCAAGACCATTCGGCTTGAGCAGAATTATCGTTCAACCAAACCCATCCTTGATACAGCCAATCGGGTCATTGAATTTAATCGCCAGCGAAAGGGGAAACAGCTCTGGACAGACAAGAAGATAGGTCCGAATGTAGAGTTTAAGCTGCTTCGCAATGAACATCAGGAAGCGGATTTTGTGGTAAATACCATATTTAATGCTGTATCCAGGGAAAACAGAAAACTTTCAGACTTTGTAGTACTTTATCGGGTTAATGCCCAATCAAGGGTGCTGGAAGATACCTTTCGTACGGCAAATATCCCGTACACCATTATTGGTGGGATGAGCTTTTATAGCCGCAAGGAAATAAAGGACATCCTGTCATACCTGAAGGTTATTATTAATCCATCTGACTCTGTTGCCTTGAAAAGAATCGTAAATGTGCCGTCAAGAAAGATTAGTTCTGCCCTTATTGAAAAAATAGAAAAATATGCCAGGGATAATAATCTTTACCTGTTTGAAACAATGGAGATAGCAGAGGAGATTGATACGCTTTCTGATACGCAGATAAAGGCTGTGGAACGGTTTGTGAAATTGATAAAAAAGTTTATGACTATTAAGGATACAACAACTGTCCCAAAATTATTGAATATGCTTATAGCAGATTCCGGGTATTTAGAAAGCCTGAAGGAAGAGAAAACAACTGAGGCTGAGGAAAGGGTGGACAATATAAAGGAATTGATAAATGTTGCTGTGGAGTTTGAGGACAAGGAGCAGGGTATACGGCTGGAGGATTTTCTCGGCAGTATCTCTTTGGTAGCAAATATTGATATGTTGGACAATGATTCTTCTTGCGTTACGCTAATGACCCTCCACAATGCCAAGGGGCTGGAGTTTCCTTATGTCTTTTTGACCGGGCTGGAAGAGGGGTTATTTCCTCACATGAACTCATTAAATAATGGTGATATTGAAGAGGAACGCAGGCTTTGTTATGTAGGAATGACCAGAGCACAGGAAAAATTATTTTTGACTGCAGCCTCATCCAGAAAACTCTATGGTTGTGGTACAGGGGTTCCATCTTGTTTTATTTTAGAGGCAGGGGTACTCAAGGGGAATAGGTAACTGATCCGCATAGTGTTGCGTCAACTTTAATTTGTCGTATAACCGTTGTACAGACAACCCTTGTGGTTGTCTGTTGTTTGAGCAGCCAATGAGGCTCTGCATTCACAGGGGTAAACTCCTGCAGGAATCTTATCTTTGTGCTTTTGTGGTAAACAGAAAATGATTCATCAACTACACCATGGTAAGGAGATTAAATGAGAATCGAAGGAGTCATTTGGATTAGAGAGGTAGTAGATAAACTCATTTTTAAGCATGGGGTTGAGACCTATGAAGTTGAAGAAGTACTCAATGGCAAGCCAAAAATTCGTTTTGTTGAGAAAGGGGACAGAGAAGATGAGAATGTATATCTTGCATTGGGTCAAACAGATTCAGGAAGATACATGGTTGTCTTGTTTATTTACAAGCAGACCAAGGAAGCATTGATTTTAAGTGCCAGAGATATGGCAGAAAAGGAGCGGAAACAATATGGCAAGAAGTAGAACAACACACATGCCGAAATTTAATTCTCTTAACAAATTAGTCGAGTTTTTCGAAACTCACGATATGGGTGAATATTGGGATGACCTGCCGGATGTTCGTTTCGATATTGATATCAAAAAAAGAACACACATTTTTACCCTTGATGAAGATTTGGTTGAAAAAGTAACTACGATTGCCCAAGCGAAACAGATACCATCCATCTCGCTTATCAATGAGTGGTTGAGGGAAAAGATTTTGGAACAGGTAAAGGTTGCAGCATAGATAGTTGTAGTGACAGAGCCTGCCCCCTGCATTCGCGCCTTATCCTTACCCACATCTTTGGGGAACAGAATTCTGACGGAAAATGCTGCAAAACAACAGAAGCATGTATCGCAAAATGATTAATAATTCAACAATTCATTGATTCAGCAATTGTCAATTGTTGAATTACTGAATTGCTGAATTGTTGAATTAATGGTGGTTGAACTTGTGGGTAAGGATAGGTGCATTCGCGGGGGGCAGGCTCTGCGAATGCAGGGGGTGGCAGGGATGCTACTTTCTTGTCTCTGTCCGTGCAAATGCACAATTGCAAACATATAGCCACAAAGACGGACACCCACAAGGAGGCAGCACCTCTGGCAGGGATGTTCCTACAAATTGTTATGCGTCAAATTAAGGTTGACACGACACGAGGAGATCATATAACAAGATGAAGACAAAGGCTCTGGTATTATTATCCGGCGGACTTGACAGTATCCTGACAGTCGGGCTGCTATTGAAATATGGGATCGAGGTAGAGGCAATAAACTTTGTTACATCCTTTTGCACTTGCGGTAAAACTAATGAAGGTCAGCAAGAGATAGAAAGGATTACTCATAGGTTTGGTATCCAATTAAAGATGATTGATATATTTGAAGAAATTATGGAGATTGTCAAGCATCCAAAATATGGTTATGGAAAGGGAATTAATCCATGTATTGATTGTCATGCCTTGATGCTTAAGAAAGCAAAGGAGTATATGCTAAAGACAGGGGCATCATTTATTGCCACTGGCGAGGTACTGGGACAGAGACCAATGTCTCAACATCTTCGGGCAATGAATCTTATAGAAAAAGAGAGTGGGCTTGAAGGGTTGTTGCTCAGACCATTATCAGCCAAATTACTTACACCAACAATTCCAGAGCAGAATGGATGGATAGACAGGGAGAAGCTGTTTGCCATTTCTGGCCGTTCAAGAAAACCCCAAATAGCACTGGCAGAACAGCTTAATATTACTGAATACCCAAATCCTGCAGGCGGCTGTCTCTTAACCGATTCGAAGTTTACCAAAAAGATGAGAGATTTACTTGCCCATACCCCTGACCCTTCATGGAATGATGTCCAGCTTTTGAAATTGGGAAGGTATTTCAGGCTGTCTGAGGGACTAAAGGTTATTGTGGCAAGAAATGACGAGGAAAATAAAAGGCTTGTTAATCTGGTTGAGGAAAAGGATACGAGGCTTCAGGTTACAAATCAAAAAGGACCGATTGCCATTTGCAGGGGTGAGATTAATCGGGAATATCTTCTTAAGGCTGCATCTATTACAGCCAGATACTCTGACGATAGAGGAGAAAGCGGGATAGTAGCTAATAGTAGATTTATAGGAGAAGAGCTATTATTCGTTCAACCAATGGATGATGTTGAAATTAGTACGCTAATGGTTCATTCATCATCGTAGACCCTTTCGGTGTGTAAAAAAAGCAGCGTCCCGAATGGACACTGACTCAGTACTTTACCCGTGAAATTCTTGCTTTTTGTGCAAGAAAATTTACAATATTATCGCTAATTATATGCTACGAAATGGGTTGGATGTGTGAGGTTTTACTTTGTGGCATCAGGGCAGACACTCAAGGTCTGCCCCTACGAGGCATCAGGACAGACACTCAAGGTCTGCCCCTACGGCATATTCCCCTCCTCGGAGGGGTTAGGGGTGGGTTCTCTGCTTCTGAAGAAGGAACAATTCATCCCCATTAATCGACAAAAATGGCAGCAAATGAGGTCAAACAGTGCAGATGAGTGTAGATGTGGCGGAAGAGGCTATGCAACGCTCTCACTAACCCAGTTACTGCCGACCGATTAATTTGCTTGACATCCATATGTTGATATGCTATTATGTAATTAATTTCAGACACAATAGATATAAGGTGATTATTGATGCAACCACTTTCATGGGTTGAGGTTAATTTAGATAACATTAAACATAATGTAGAAGAAATCAGAAAAATTATTGGGAATTCCTGTCAGATAATGGCGATTGTCAAGGCAGATGCCTATGGTCATGGAGCTGTAGCTGTGGCAAAAACAGTTGTTGATGCCAAGGTACAACAGCTTGGAGTAGTCTGCCTGTCTGAAGGGGTGATCTTAAGGAAGGCAGAGATTAATTGTCCTATCCTGAGCCTTGGTCCAGCCATGCCAAATGAGATTCAAGATTATATCCATTATGGGATTACGCCAAGTATCTGTTCATGGGAACAGATAAAGTTGTTTTCTGAGCAAGCCATATCTATGGGTATCGCAGTAAAAATTCACATCAAGATAGATACTGGTATGGGCAGATTAGGTGTGTTATATACTGAAGCTTTTGAGTTTATAAAAAAGGTTTCTTCGTTGCCAGGGATAAAGATAGAGGGGATTTTTTCCCATTTGGCTGCATCTGATGCTGCTAACAAGTCATATGCTTATGAGCAATTTCGACGGTTTAAGGGGGTTATCAATCGTCTGAAAAAAATAGGCATTTCTGTACCAATTACTCATATTGCTAATTCAGGGGCAATTATTGACTTGCCAGAGATGAGGCTGGATATGGTACGACCAGGAATAACCCTATATGGGCTTCCCCCATCAAAATTAGTTTCACAGCAAATTTCCCTTCAGCCAGCTATGTCGTTTAAGACAAGGATCATTCATCTGAAAGAAATGCCAAAGAATTTGCCTGTACATGGATTTCTTCCTGTTTATGGCGGTATTTCGTATGGCAGAACATATATGAAAAAAAAGCTTAAGATAGCTACCATACCAGTTGGTTATTCAGATGGGTACTCAAGAGCACTATCAAATAAGGCTGAGGTTTTGATTCATGGGCAACGGGCACCAATCATTGGAATGGTAACCATGAATTTTTGCATGATAGATGTTTCACACATCCCTGAGGTCAAAATAGGTGATGAGGTCGTTTTGTTTGGGGAGCAATTAAGTGTTAATGAATTAGCCGAAATTTGCAGCACAATCAGTTATGAAATTCTATGCGGAATTAATTCCCGCATTCCACGGATATATGTAACAAGTCTATGTGACATAAGCGTTCAGCCTCAGCCCTTATAAAAGCTGAAGGCTGACCGCTGACTATGCGACTAAGGAGGAAATAAATAATGTTTCGTACCATGTGTAAGTCAAAGATCCATCGGGTAACTATTACTGAAGCAAACCTTCATTACACAGGAAGTATTACCATTGATGAGACATTAATGGAGGCAGCTGATATTTTGCCTGGGGAACGAGTGCAGATAGTCAACCTGAACAATGGAACAAGGGTAGAAACTTATGTTCTGCCCGGGGAACGAAATTCAGGGTATATTTGTTTGAATGGGGCAGCAGCAAGATGGGGTACACCCGGCGATTTGGTCATCATTATCTCCTATGCCCTGTTAGAAGACAAAGAGGCAAGAGAATTTGTACCAAGGGTTATATTTGTGAATGAACAAAATAGAATTGCAACAAAGCAGGAGAATTGCAAATAAGAATAAATCGACAAGGGTTGTATTGTGCTGGTTCACCGTGAATCGTAATTTTTCATTCAATTATTAAGCTACTTTTCTTGGGGTCATGCTCAAGACCAAATCATGTCAATCTTGTTTACAGAGAAAGAATCACAAAGGGTGTAACTTCTTAGATACAACCATGT
>JAHIZN010000004.1 GCA_018814245.1 bacterium | reverse complement strand
TAACTCTTTGGCAGGGTAAATGTTACAGCTTGCTGAGGGTTGCTGTCCTTATGTCGGAGTTTCAGTGTCGCATAGTTAATTATGTATGGACAGAGCCTGCCCCTGCGAATGCAGGGGGTGACAGAGGTGCTGCCTCTCCTGTCTCTGCCCCACCAATAAGCGACCACAAGGAGGTAGCACCTCTGGCAGGTCGCAGCTACAAAGATTCCCACACACAACAATCGATCACAATGTAGCTGCAGGGCTTGTCCCTGCAAATTGTTATGCGTCAAATTAAGGTTGACGCAGCACTACCTTCCTGCAGATAAAACAACTCTTACCCTTGTCCCTTTGCCTGGTTGAGAATCAATCTCTATTTTTCCATCATGATCGTGAACTGTTTTTTGAACAATAGGCAAACCAAGACCCGTACCAGATGGTTTAGTAGAATAAAATAAATCAAATATTCTTGTTGTTTGTTCTTCTGAAATACCTATGCCTGTATCCTGTACCTCAATACAGACACAATCCTTTTTTTCTTTCCCTTTCCCCTGCATTAAAAAAGTAGTTATTGTTAATGTTCCCCCATTTAACATTGCCTGGTTTGCGTTCAGGATAAGATTCAGCATAACCTGTTTTATTTGATTAGCATCCACCAATATTTCCGGTAAATCATCCTGAAATTGTTTAATAACTTTAATCTCATAACTGCGGCATTCAGCATCAACAAATCTTAAAACATCATTTAATAATGAATTCAGGTTCTCTTTTCTTAATATGGGTTTGGTTTGTCGAACAAACCGTCCAAACTCTCGCAATATTCCATCAATCTGAGAAATTCCCACCTTTATTTGCATCAAGCTACTATATAAATTTTCTTTCTCTTCCCCTATTTCTTCTTCTAAGAGTTGGACATGGGCATAAACAGCGTTTAATGGGTTACGAATTTCGTGAATAATTCCTTTTGCTATGGTTTCAAGATTATCAGGAAGGCAGCTTTTCTGACATTGGTTTTTTTTCAAATCCCTCTCCTGCATAGTCCACCCCAATAAATTGAGGTGCTGTTCTCAATACTTAAAAAGCCCCCCTCAGCTGTTCAGCAGCCATCTCAGGTGGTGTAGGATTAATATAAAATCCTGTGCCCCATTCAAACCCAGCCAATTTGGTAAGTCTGGGCATTATTTCAATATGCCAATGATATTCACTCACATGATATTTATTGAAGGGTGAAGAATGCAGAAAAAGATTATATGGACAATCCCCAAGAATTTTTTCCATACGCATAAAGGTCTCTTTTACCACCCTTGCCATATCCATGGCTTCTTCTTCCTGAATGTTTTCAAAGGAAGAGACATGCTCTACAGGTAAGATACATATTTCAAAAGGCACCCTTGAGGCAAATGGAGCAATAGCTATAAATGATGGATTATCAATAATTAATCGTTCTTTTAGCCTCAGTTCTTCCCGAACAATATCACAAAATATACACCTTTCTTTGTAAGCATAGTATTCCAGAGTTCCTTCAATCTCTTCCATAATGGATTTGGGTACTATAGGGGTAGCAAGCAATTGTGAATGTGGATGTTTTAATTGTCCGCCAGCACCATATCCATGATTACAAATAATGAGTACTTGTCTGAATCTTTTATCCTCTTTTAATGCTAAAAATCTCTGCTTATATGTCCAGAAAACATTATAAATTTCTTCTATGCTCATCGTAGCCAAGGTTTTATCATGGAACGGGCTTTCGACAATTATCTCATGTGCCCCAATATTATCCATCTTATCATACATGCCTTCCCCAATTCTTTCTACCTCTCCATGAAAATCCAAAATTGGATACCTATCCTCAACTACCCGTACCATCCATTCATTCTGTTTATCAAAAGATGTTATAACAAACAATTCCTTATCATTTTTTTCTGATTCATGCCCGGGACAAAAAGGACACAACTTTTCCTCTTTCCAGTCTACGCTAACAGTAAAATCTGTTGGCCTTTTAGCCCTTTCCACAGAGATGATCACCCATCGCCCGGTTATTGGATCCTTTCTCAGTTCTGACATTTACATGCCGCTCCTTTGGTAAATTCTGATATTGGTATCCATGCAATTCGATCATCTGAAAATTTTACCCTTACCTGTTCCTTAACAATATTTATCTCTATAATTACCCCCTGACTATCTCCAACCTTCACCCTGGAGCCTTCTCTTGGAACACATCGTCTGGTAGCCGCATAATTTTTATGTTCATATCCAAGGCAACACATTAAACGGCCGCAAACACCAGATATTTTGCTTGGGGTAAGAATAAGATTTTGTTCTTTTGCCATTTTTATAGTAACAGGGTTAAATTCTTTTAAGAATGCTCCACAACATAAGTCTCGTCCACACCAGCTGTATCCACCAAAGACCTTTGCCTCATCCCGAACACCAATCTGATGTAATTCAATCCTTGCCTTAAAATGATGAGCCATATCCTTAACTAATTCCCTAAAGTCAATCCTTCCCTCAGCTGTAAAATAAAAGATTATCTTTGTACCATCAAATATGTATCGAACAGCAACCAGCTTCATATTCAGATCCCTGTCAGCAATCTTTTTTGAACAAGTTATATATGCTTCAGATTCTTTTTTGTTATTTTTTTCTGCAGTCTTTATATCCTCTTCTGTTGCTACTCTTATAACCTTTGAATATGTTGTGTTTTTGTCCTCAACAGTTGTTATGTTTTGAACAACCGTACCTATGTCAAGACAGCGTTCTGAGTCAACAATACACACATTCCCTTTTTTTAGTTCTATCCCATTAGCATCAAAAAAATAGGTATTGCTATCCTTATTAAATTTAATTCCAACCCTTTCTATCATTTATGCCTCCAATAAGTATTGTAGTAAGCGTTCAGCTATCAGCAGTCAGCTATCAGTTTTTGCTCTGAGTTGCCACGGTTGATAACTACCAATGGACATGAGGCATTCGCCACCACATTTATTGACTCCTAATGCCACAGTTTTAATAAGACCCCTCACAAGGATTGTTTTTAGAATTTACACCCTTTGTGATTCTTCCTCTGTAAATGAGATTAACGACAAAAATAATCAGCTCCTTGTCTGGTTCATTTTTTTATTAGGCTTTGCTTCGCTGTCTTTTGGTTTACCGAACTATTGTGAATTCAATATTCACAATATCTGACCCCGAGCTACCCTTCTGCCCCCAGTTCTGCCCTCTTGAGTTTACACAAATATTGTTTGAAAAATCAAATCCAAATCAGTAGTTATATTTGTTCCGCTGTAGTCAGTATATGGGATTTTTAACATATCAAGTACAGTTTTGAATCGCTTATAACCATTGGTATTTCTCAATTCTACCCAACCAATTTTCAAGCTATCTAATTGAGCTTTGTTTGTATCAGATAATTTATCGGCTACAAATACTTTGCTATCTCTTGCAATAACAGCGTCTGCACTTTCAGGATTACCTTTACCCATAAGTTTTACCTCGCATTTATAATCATTTTCTTTATTGCAAAGGTAAAAATCAATTTCTCTTT
>JAHIZN010000277.1 GCA_018814245.1 bacterium | reverse complement strand
AGATAATGGACAAAAGGGAGACACTACGGATATTTACACCCTTTGTGGTTCTTTCCCTGCCAGAGGTGCTACCTCTTTTTCGCTCGCAATTGTGAAAGTAGAGACGCAAAATTTTGCGTCTCTACAGCATGGCAATCTTCGTGGCTTGCAAAACCCACAGGTTATTGAGCAGTTACATAAAGATTAGCCACAGAGAACATAGAGGAAGAAAGAATTGATGGTGAAAGAGAAGAATTGACCCTGTGGCATCTGAATCAGAGGCAGTGAAATGAAGATTACCAGACGGGAATTCTTAAACAATATGGCTGGTCTTGGGGTAATGATGGGCGGAATTATGTCTGCAGGCAATACCTGGGCCAGGGTTGGTAACATGCTAAGGGCATCTGCTATACCGGATTTGGCTGTTGTTCAAGGAAGTAACCCTGAAAATTCTGTCCGGGCCGTCATAAAAGCTATAGGGGGAATGAGTCGATTTGTTAAGAAAGGGGCTGTAGTTGTAATAAAACCAAATATTGGGTTTTCACGAACCCCTGAGATGGCAGTTACAACAAATCCAGCGGTGGTTAATACCTTGGTAAAGTTGTGTTATGAGGCTAAGGCAAAAGATGTTTTGGTCTTTGACCATACTTGTGATTACTGGGAAATCTGCTTTAAGAAAACAGGGATAAAGGAAGCAGTAATATCAGGGGGCGGCAAGATATTCTCTGCTCATTATAAAGGACTTTACCGAAAGGTTTTGATCCCTGATGGAAAGGTATTAAAGAAAGCACTTGTAGTTAAACGACTCCTTGATGCTGATGTAGTTATCAATGTACCTATTGCCAAGCATCATGGAGCAACAGAGCTTACACTTGGCATGAAAAATCTCATGGGTGCGGTCTGGAATAGAGGAATATTTCATGTAAAGGATTTGCATCAGTGTATCGCAGACCTTTCTACTGTGATCAAGCCTCACCTTACTGTGCTTGATGCCACAAGGGCATTGTTCAGTAATGGTCCAAGGGGGCCTGGGGATGTTAAGAATATAGGAAAGATTGTAGCTGGCGTGGATCCAGTAGCTGTAGATGCTTATGGCTGTACTATTTTTGAAAAAGATCCTTGCCAGATTGGGTATATAAATATTGCTCATAAGATGGGTCTTGGCGAGATTGACTCAAGCAAGTTAAGGGTGAAGAAGGTTATGGGTTAGACGGTAAGTAAACATTCAGCCACGGCTCTCAACATTCAGATAGAAACAGACGATTGTTGCGGCAAATGCCGTGTGTGGATTGGTATTTACCAGCCGTGGCAATTCAGAGGCAGCTTCGAATGGTTGGTTCTGGAAACTGTGGCAAAAGCAGAGACGATAGATGTGACGAATGCCTCGTGTCCATTGATATTTTACCAGCCGTGACAATTCAGATACGCACAGGTCGGAGGTTTTTGATGAAAAAAGACAAGATACAGGAGATGCTGGATGAGGTTATTGACATTTTTCTTACCGAAGACCTTGTTGAATTAGAGGTTAAGGATAATGAAAAAAGGGTAAGGGTTAAACGGGCAGTTGCACCCTTGACAGGTGGAGAATTTGTTCCAATTGCAGGCACACCCTATATTGCTTCACCCAAAAAAAAGAAGCCGCCAGAAGAAAACATCAACTGGAAGAAGATAATTTCACCCTTAACCGGTACATTTTACAGAAGTTCTTCGCCCGACATTCCACCCTTCGTAGAGATAGGAAGCATCATTGCCCATGGACAGACACTGGGACTATTAGAAGCAATGAAGATGTTTAATGAGATAAAATCAGAGATGTCTGGAAAGATAATGAAAATTCTTGTGAAAGGCGGAGAAGCAGTGGAGACAGGGAAGGTATTGTTTATGGTAGAACCTATGGAATAGGCACGCACATGCCAGTAGCAAGTGCAACATTATTTCTGTTAGATTATCAACTGATAATTGGAGATAGTGCCCTATATCGTGTCAATCTCATTTACAGAGGGAAAGAACCACAAAGGGTGTAACCCCTTAAAATGCAACCTCTTGTCAATAGTTCTTCTCATTTGCAATTATCTTATTATCGCTCGCAATTCTTGGGAGATGGGGGGATAGAGAATAGAGAGATAGGGAGATACCACCGATATTTACACCCTTTGTGGTTCTTCTCCTTTCTGTTGCACTTGCTACTGGCTAACAAGGCCACAAAGAAACGGAAAATATAGGCAATACCATTACTGTCTATAGAATAAGGAGTCAAAACCACATGTCGTATTCAGAAATCATAAATGTCCTGAAAGAATTTAAGGCAAAACATGCCCAAAAATATGGCATACTTGCCTTAGGCATTTTCGGCTCTGTTGCCTGTAATACTGCAAAACAAGAAAGTGATGTTGATGTGGTGATCAGGATGAAGAAGCAAGATTTATTCAATATGATAGGGATTAAACAGGATTTGGAAGAAACGCTCCATATCCCGGTTGATGTTATCAGCTACAGGGAAAAAATGAATGATTTTCTTAAGAACAGGATAGACAAGGAAACCGTTTATGTATGACAAGGAATTAACCCTTGAAGTATTAAACCAGATTTACAAAGCAGTCATAACCTTATTGGAACGCTTTGAGCCAGTATATGAAAGAAGGGTGAGGAAAAAAGATGCTTTCTAATGATAGATTTAATGAAGAGATTCAAAATATTGTAGAGCAACTTATCAGAATATATAAACCTCAGAAAATTGTTCTGTTTGGTTCTTTAGCAAAAGGAAATCTTTCAGCAGGAACAGACATTGATCTTTTTATTATTAAAAAGGATGTCCCAATTCTTGGCGTTGACAGGATTCGTCAATTAGAGAGATTGATCAAATATAGATTAGCTACTGACTTCGTTGTATACAAACCTGAGGAATTAGAGCAGAGATTAAATTTAGGCGATCCTTTTGTAAAGAATATTTTTGAAGAAGGAAGGGTTCTCTATGATGCAAAATAAAACAATTACAGGAGAGTGGCTGGAAAAAGCAGAAGAAGACTTTGGGTTTGCATCATCATCACTTGAATTTAAGAATTATTTTGGTCAGATTTGCTTTCATTTTCAACAAGCATCTGAAAAATATCTCAAAGCCTTTATTCTTGCTCATCAATTAGCATTTAGACCTATTCACAATCTCATAGAATTATTAGAGATTTGTAGACAAAAAGAGCCAAAGATTGAGGAAATAGAGGAAGATTGTCGTTATCTTAATCCATTTTATATTGATACTCGTTACCCTGTGCATTGGCCTACTCACTATGATAAAGAAACAGCTCTTCGTGCAAAAGGTTCAGCAGAAGAAATAAGGAAATGGGTAAGAGGTTTTTTAACTTCTTAATGTTATAGAAGTTGTCAAGCAGAATAATCGACTGACACGATGTTTATGATTTGCTTACTCAAATTTTGTTTAACTGGGATACAAAATATGACAAAAAAAGGGAAAAGGGAAAAGGGCTCCTTAACGAATCATGTGGGTAAGTCAAATTTAAGTATAAAAGATTACTATAGAGGCATAAAGAATATTCGCAAAGAACTATAGAGAAATGAGGAGATTTCTACCATTTGCACCTTTTTTCTTAAGTTATTACACCCTTTGAAGTTTTTTGCATCTTTTTCGCCTTTTTTCGCCTCAAAATGAAAATTGTGCTATCTCTCATGTTTTTACTTTACCCACTCAAAATGTTATAGAGCCAAAAATATTACGCACAACTCTTATTCTATGCAAAGAGTGATCTTGAGTGGGCGAAGAGTAGGTTAGAAAGAACAACTTACTTTTACCACAAACCTTGTTTTGAAGCCCGTGAATGTGTAGAAAAGAGTTTGAAAGCTTTTCTTGAAGCATCAGGTAAGGCGGCACCTGAACTTCATTCCTTGCGAACATTAATTGATATATGTGGTCAGGTAGATAAGGAATTTCTCTGTTTGCGATCTAATTGCATGATTCTTCAATCTTATCAACATGAAGCATGTTATCCTGAACTACCAACATATGATTTCACACTTGAAATGGCAAATAAGGCAGTTGCTGTAGCTACAGAAATTTATGAATTTGTAGAACGAAAGATTATCAAAATTCAGCAACATTTATGAAGCAGGAGGATATACATGTTATTAGCCGATTTATTGGGAAAGATGGTTTCACAGGATGCCTCTGATTTGTACCTCAAGTCAGATACACCCCCTACCTACAGGGTGTCAGGGGAAACCATTCAGGATCATACAAGGCTCAGCCCCATGGATGTAGAAAGGCTTGCCTATGCAGTGATGGGTGACGAACAACAGGTGGAGTTTGTCCGGACAAATGAGATGAACCTTGCCTTTAACTATCCTGAGCTTGGTCGATTCAGGTGTAATATCTATCGTCAACGAGGAACAGTAGGAATAGTCTTTCGACGGGTAAAGTCTCAAATTCCAAATGTAGCGGAGCTTGCCCTGCCGCCAATATTAAATGAGCTTGTTATGGACAAGAGGGGATTGATATTAGTAGTCGGAGCCACAGGTTCAGGTAAGTCTACTACCCTGGCTGCCATGCTCAATCATCGAAATGAGACAGCTGGCGGACATATTATTACCATCGAGGACCCGATTGAGTTTGTTCATAAGGATAAAAAAGCTATTATCAGCCAACGAGAGCTTGGGATTGATACTGAGCAATATGCTTCTGCCTTAAAAAATGCCTTGCGTCAGGCTCCGGATGTTATCCTTATTGGTGAGATGCGGGATGTAGAGAGTGTTTCTGCAGCCATATACTTTGCCGAAACAGGTCATCTGGTAATGAGCACACTGCATTCAACTAATGCCTTTCAGGCAATAGAAAGGATGCTGCAATTCTATCCCGGGGAGATGCATCCCCAGATACTTATGCAGCTTTCCCTAAACCTGCGGGCTATTATCTCTCAGAGATTAATTCCGCGGGCAGATGGAAATGGCCGTGTTGCAGCTATAGAGATCATGCTGGTTACCCCCCGCATCAAAGACCTTATCAAAAAGGGGGAAATTTCTCAGATTCGAGGGGCAATCCAGTCAGGGTCAAAGGATGGTCTTCAGAGTTTTGAGGAGGCATTGCATGAACTTTATACAAAAAACCTGATTACTTTTGATGATGCTATGGCAGCAGCAGACAGTGCCAATGATTTGAGGTTAAGGATAAAGGGGATGGCGGCTATGTAGCATTACACAAGTTGTAATCAGTCAGTGATTGGTAGTGTCGTGTCAACTGTTAATTGTCGCATAGTTAATTATGTATGGACAGAGCCTGCCACTGTGAATGCAGTGAGTGACAGAGGTGCTGCCTCCCCTGTCTCTGCCACCGATAATAAGCGACCACAAGAGGAGAGCCTCTCTGGCAGGGATGTCCCTGCAAATTGTTATGCGTCAAATTAAGGTTGACACGACCGTAGGGGCAATTCATGAATTGCCCCTACAAGCACGCAAGATAGGTGGCAGGTTTGTCACTGCATCCTGAATATCCGACACTTGAAGGTTGACACGACATTAGGGAAATCTGTTGTTTGCCTCAAACAGTTTCAACCTGTGCGGTTGTTGTATTAAGCCACAGAAACATAACAATAGTACGCAAATACAGAGAAAGATCCACAAAGGGTGTGAATCATAAGAGACTCTGTCCCTTGTCAGTGTTAGCCCAAAGTAGAAATGTCCTATTCTACAAAAATGAAAATGTCCTATAAATATGCCATGATGTCT
>JAHIZN010000276.1 GCA_018814245.1 bacterium | reverse complement strand
TACTGTCCTTATGTCGGAGTTTCAGCTTGACATTTTGATTCAATTGTGGTATTATACAGAAACTGTATAATCACTTGTTAGACTTACAAGAGAGATGTCGGATGTTTAACCCGAGGTTAGGCAAGCGGATAACCGAGATGTCGGGCGTATAACCCGAGGTCAGGCAGGCGGATAACCGAGATGTCGGGCGTATAACCCGAGGTTAGGCAGGTGGATAACCGAGATGTCAGATAGTAAGATAGATGTCAGTCGTTGAGCGGAAGGTCGGTCAACGGTAAGATAGAAATCAGGTGGAAGATACCCCTCAGGCAAGAAGATGACGGGCAAGCGTAAGACAGTAATCAGGCTGAAGATACCGCTCGGATATTAAAATGCAAGATAATAGGCAGGCGTAAGATAGCAACCGGGAGTAAGATAACGGGCAAGCGTAAGATAGCAATCAGGAGTAAGATAAGCCAGAAGAAAAGAAAAGGACACTAAAGTGAAGACTAACAAGGAAAATGAACCTGTCAAGGAGCACGTTATTTTGTCGTTAGACTTAAGGTAATCTCACAAATATTAGGAGGTATTAGACCATGAACAAAATAGTAAGATTGGTTTGGAAAGGAAGGATTATTTTATCGGTAGGAGTCCTGTGTTACCTATTGGCTACAGGATCAGTTAGAGGAGAGGTAAATATCCATGGGCTTATGGATGCAAAGAAATTACAGGAAATCATAAGGGCTAAGGAGGATATTTTGAAAACTCAGCCTGAAGACATAAAGAGCTTGAAGATTTCAGGAATTGCGTATCATAACTTAAGTGTCATAGGCAAAAAAGGTATTTGTGAAAAGGCATTCTCTGTTTTGACAAAGGCTTATGAGATTGCTCCACAGGATGATGAAATCCTTGTTTATCTTGGCAGCGTCCACACATTGTTAGGCAGGGATGCTGTATTCCCCCTTACAAGGCTTTATGAGGTTAATAAAGGATGCCGGCTAATGGATAAGGCTGTATCTAAGTCACCAGATAATATTGCGGTAAGACTAACAAGGGCTAATAATAGTCTTGGTCTTCCTTCTTTTTTTAATCGGGCAGGATATGCTGAAAAAGACCTGTTTTATCTTCTGCAACTTTCTAAAAAAAGACCAAACGAGTTTCCTCCTGAGCTTTTAGCTACTATTTACTATACCTTGGGGGAGTATTATAAAGGGGAAGGCAAAGGACAATGGGATACAGCAAGGAAATACTGGAACAAGGCTGTGGAGGTTGCCCCTGAATCAGAAAATGGTATTGCGGCTCAGAAAAGATTAGAGGTGTATAAACCGTAAGCGTTCAGGTGTCAGGTATCAGGTAAGAAGGGAATAGGAGTCAGAGAAGAACTCTTCTCTCCTTCCTATCTGATACCTGAACGCTTACAGAAGGAGAGATATCCAGATGTCGATTGTGTCAGCAAGACAGGTAAGCAAAGAATACAAACTTGGCAAAACCACTGTAATGGCAGTTCAGAAGGTAAGCTTAGAGGTTGAGAAAGGGGAGTTTGTCTCTATTTGCGGCCCTTCGGGAAGCGGTAAAACCACATTCTTTAATATCATTGGATGTCTGGATAAACCTACGCAAGGTACGGTTCAAATCATGGATCAAGAGGTATCAGCTCTTTCTGATGCGCAACTTTCACAATTGCGAAATAAAAATATTGGTTTCATCTTTCAGACATTTAATCTTATACCTGTGCTTACTGCTTATGAAAATGTAGAATACCCACTCTGGATACTTGGGGAAGGAAAGAAAGAAAGACGCAAGATGGTGTTGAAAATGCTTGAAGAGGTAGGCTTGCTTGACCACAAGGATCACAAACCTGATGAATTATCTGGTGGACAAAGGCAGCGAGTGGCTGTAGCCAGGGCATTGGTAACCATGCCTGCTCTGGTTTTAGCAGATGAGCCAACAGCAAATCTGGATTCAGAGACAGGAACTGCAGTCTTAGAATTGATGCGAAAGATGAACGAAGAATTTTCCACCACCTTTATCTTTTCTACCCATGACCCTCAGATCATGAAATACGCTCAAAAGATATACCACATCAGAGATGGCAGAATTATAAACGAAGAATCAAGTGAGGAAGAATGAGAAATAGTTTTTTTACCTTAGCCCTTCGAAATATCTTCAGAAATAAAAGGCGTACAACAATTACCTTATTAGCCATAATTTCAGGGATGGTAAGTCTTATCGTCTTTGGCGGATTTGTAGAATATTCTTTCTGGGGATTAAGGGAATCAACCATAAGGTCACAATTGGGTCATATTCAGATTTATAAAAAGGGCTATTCAGAAAAGGGCATTGCTAATCCATCTAAGTATTTGATTAATGACTTTCAGAAAATAGAGGAGCTTTTTTATAAAATTCCTTATGTTGAGTTGGTTACCGCCCGTCTTTCCTTTTCCGGACTTATAAGTACAGGTGAAAATACCCTTATCTGTAAAGGTGATGGAGTCATTCCTGAAAAAGAGGCTAAATTGGCCAGCTTTGAGCAAATAATAGAAGGGGAAGGACTTTTCGAGGAAGGCAGGGAAGAAGGGGTAATAGGAAGTGAAATGCAAAAATCCCTTGGGGCAAAGATAAATGATTCTCTCACTATCCTTACGACTACACCCTCCGGGATGATGAATGCAGTCGACAGGCTGTTACGGAATAGGAATTTGTCACGAGAAGCATACAGCATATTGTACCAATCTCAGTAGCAGGTGTTATATATGGTATGGTGTTACCACTGATTATTAATTCCGTAACAGCCTGTCGACAGGCTGTTACGGAATAGGAATTTGCTCATGAAAAGCACACAATATTCTGTGGTTACTGAGCCTGCCGAAGTATCGTGTCAATCTCATTTACAGAGAAAGAGCTGCAAAGGGTGTAAATTCTAAGAGATGCAATCCTTGTCAACGGCTTTTCTCATTTGTAATTACCTTGTTATCACCTTCTTGCAAGCGTAAACTGTGAAGGTCAAATGGATGGTGTGAAAAAATGCGGGGTGAGGAGAGGGAAGAAGCAGGTGCTGATGTGGTAAAAGATTGTGATGTGGTAGTAAGCGTAAGTATATGCGGTGCAGCATAGTGAGGTTAATAATGGGCTTTGT
>JAHIZN010000275.1 GCA_018814245.1 bacterium | reverse complement strand
TGTGGCTAAGGCATTTCCGACAGAAGAATCAGTAAATGAGACTCTTCGCTCCCTAATTAATCTTGCACATAAGACCATCGGACTAACAAAGCGTTCAACGGGACATGTTAAAAGCTGTACGCCGGTTAGCGTTGCGTTAGATTTACGAGAGAGAGCGTAAGATATTCCTCGGGTGCAAGATAACAATCGGGCGTTAAATAAAGTCGAAGGAGAAAGACAGCAAAGCAAAGCCTAACAAGAAAAATGAACCTGACAAGGAGCAGGTTATTTTTATGGTTAAACTTACAAGAGAGCGGAAGAACATACTCGGAAGTAAGAAAACAGTCAGGCGGAAGATAGCAAAGCAACCGTAAAAGTAAGCAATCAACCCTGAGCATCTAATATGGCGATTCACCTAACAGCAGGGGATGTCACAAGTAAATGAAGGTTTACAACTTATCAATATTTTATTTTGCTTACAACATTTGCTGCAATAATTCTGTGTGAAACTTGCAACTCGTTGAAATTATTGCACTTCTGCTCATAATGGTAAATAAATTTTCGCAAACTTATTGCAGGAAACATCAATAACCACTTGGGGTTAAGTCAATTTTCACACAGAATTGCTGCATTTGCTGGTTATTCGCCCACGCTGGTAGGTGAACTTATCGTTATACCTAATCGGTATCCAGAATACTCGTAGAGTAGCAGGGAAAAACAGAGTGTAATGCAAAACTGCTTAAGAGGAGGAATGTGATGACCCAGCTTCTTGAATGTGTAGTAGAAAAGGCAAGGAAATTACCCGAGATTGAACAAGATGCTATTGCTATGTTTATGATTGAAGAGATTGAAGACGAGATGCGATGGGAAAAAGCGTTTGCTGGCTCTCAGGATGTACTCGCTATGCTTGCACAAGAAGCAATGGCGGAAGATAGGATAGGTAAAACCAAGAGACTTGATCCGGAGACTTTGTGATGAGATCGAAAACAACAGCCAGATTCCGCAAGGCATTTACTGCATTGCCAAAGCAGATTCAGGAACAGTCGCGAAAAAACTATCGGCAATTCAAACAAGATCCTTGGCATCCCAGTTTACATTTTAAGCAGATACACACAAGTATTCCGATTTACTCGGCTCGTGTAAGCAAAGACTATCGTGCTGTAGGTCAGAGAACTGAAAACGAAGTCGTATGGTTTTGGATTGGTTCACACGGCGATTATGAGAAGTTACTGTCCCAACTTGGCTATTTGGCATAATAAAGAGTAACGATTTAATCATTTCTTCAAATGGCTAAACTGTTACGAATCTTTGCTACACCCATTAATCATTATTGTGCTGGTTCACCGTGAATCGTAATTTTTCATTCAATAATTAAGCGACTTTTCTTGGGGTCCTGCTTAAGACCAAATCATGTCAATCTTGTTTAAAGAGAAAGAATCACAAAGGGTGTAACTTCATAGATACAACCATGTTCCCTAAAATATACACCCTTTGCGATTCTTTCTCTTTTTGTTGCAATAGCTATTAGCTAACAAACTTCCAAATCGCTAACTTAAATTGAAGAAAATTATGATTTCGTCTGAAGCAGCACATTATGACCTCGCTTCCCTTTGTCGCCACAGGTGCAGGAGAACCGAAACAGTTTCGATAACCCTATTAAGCTCAAGCAATTAGAGAAAAAATATTGACAAGGAAGGAATCAGGAACGAATATTGGATGTGGCATTTAATGTGATAGCTTGGCAAGCCAAAAGAAAAAAGACAGCAAAGCAAAACCTAACAAAAAATAAACCAGATAAGGATCGGGTTATTTTTGCCGTTAGCTTGACGCCGCTTTCGCGGCGAGAAAAGAAATAAAGGAGAACCCAAATGGCAAAATGCTCAAAGTGCGGCAAGTCAGGAATATTTTTTAAAGTTAATTCTATAGGAAAATGTAAGGAATGTGAACATATTGAAAAGCTCTTAGAGGAAGAAGCAAGCATTAAGTCTCAGATTGAAATGCTTACTGCAAAAAGAATAGAAACTGAAAAATCATATGAGACTATAAAAACCACAAGGGACACCCTTTATAATCAAATCTCTGAAAAAGCAAAAAAAGATGCATTGCAGGCAATACAATCAGAAATTGACTCTCAGAATTCAAAATTAACAAATCTTAGGTCTGAAATTGATAATTCAGACAAACAGCTTCAGGAGATAACACTTAAAACTAATGAATCAGAAAAACAAATAGTTTCAAATGCTAATAAATTGCTAAAGATTAAAACACAATTTAAAAGCCTTCAGTATTCAGTTAAAAGATATAATGACTATGAGGAAATACCATCGCAAATACTTAATGAAACAGAAGCAGATGAAGCGGATGAACTACTTTCTACTACAATAAAATTGAAACTCCATTTAATGGATATACGAGAATTAAAGAAACATTATTCACAAAACAACAAATTAATTCGAGAATTGCTAATAAAATATCAATCCCGATATACTACAAAAGCAAATCTTACGATTTATCGCTTAATGGTTATTTCGCTGGAAGCGGAATTGCAAAATGCTTTATATAATCTAAGCTATTCAAAGCTGGATAAATCAATAAAAGATATTAAGGCTATCACTGCTAAATATCAAAAAATTGCAACAGACGGAAATCAAAATATTGCATCTACAATCATTAAATTTATTGGCGAAATAGAGTTTTTTTATATTGAGGCAATAAAAATTGAATATGAGTATTTTATTCAAAAGGAAAGAATCAAAGAAGAACAAAAAGCAATTAGTGATCAAATACGACAAGAAGCAGCAGAGAGAAAGAAGCTTGAAGCAGAAAGAAAAAAAATTGAACAAGAAGAATTAAAATATGAAAATGAAATAGATAGCATTAAACAGATTATGGCTGTTACAGTTGATAATGAAAAAGTTAAACAGCTTGAAGAGCGTTTAGCAAAAATACAGGCACAATTAGACGAAGTTGAAAAGAAAAAAGATGAAATTACTCATCTTCAAAATGGTAAAGCTGGGTATATTTATATAATAAGTAATCTTGGTTCATTTGGAGAAAAAACATTTAAAGTTGGAATGACAAGAAGAATTAATCCTCAAGATCGTGTGGATGAACTTGGCGATGCATCAGTTCCTTTTGCATTTGATGTTCATAGTTTTATTTTTTCTGAAGATGCGCCCGATCTTGAATACAAATTGCATAAGCAATTACATAATAGTCGTGTGAATAAGGTAAATTTAAGGAAAGAATTTTTTAATACAACAATTGATGAGCTTGAAGATTTAGTATATTCACTTGAACCTTCGGCTGAGTTCAATAGAACCATGTTGGCTGAACAGTATAATCAAAGTATGTCAATAGATGAAGTTCCAGATGATGTAATAATTGTTGATGATGAATTACCAATTGATGAGGATGAAGAAGAATCAGAAAGCTAACAACTGCTTCAACCTGACATTTCCTTTGTCACGGTTTGTGCTACTCGCTAACGCTCGTTTACACACAAGTCGCGCCCAAGCCCTTCGGGCACGGAAATGCAGGTTAAGTAAATGTTAGCCTTACAAGAGAGCGGAAGAACATACTCGGAAGTAAGAAAACGGTCGGGCGGAAGATAGTACTCGGGCGCAAGAAAACGGTCAAGCGTGAGATAGTAATCGGAAGCAAAGTCAGAGTTGAGGTCATAGCGTAAGATATTACTCAGGAGTAAGATAGCAGCCAAAGGTTAACATGGCGCTGCACCTAACAGCGGGGAATGGGTATCGTGATTAAGGTTTTTGGGCTTATCAACATTTTATTCTGCACATAACGGTTTGTGGTTCTTTTCCCCGCTGGTAGGTGAGCTTATGGTTAGGCTCACAAGAGAGTGGAAGATATTACTCGGGCGGAAGATAACGGTCAGGAGCAAGATATTACTCAAGAACATAAGGAGGCAACAATAAGATGCAAGAGATAGAAGAGAAAAGGCTCATAAGATTTGATTGGGCTGCAAAACATATCTTGAGGGATAAATCAAACTTTGATATTTTAGAGGGATTTCTTACAGCACTTTTAGAGAAAGATATAAAAATAATAAATTTACTTGAAAGTGAATCAAACAGGGATGATGAAACCGATAAGTTTAACAGGGTTGATTTACTTACTGTTGATGATAAAGGTGAGTACATAATAATAGAAATACAAAATGAGAGAGAAGTTCATTATCTGGAAAGGCTTTTATATGGGACATCAAAGCTGATTGTAGAGAACCTGAAACTTGGGGAGACTTATGGAAAGATAAAGAAGGTTATATCAGTTAGCATATTATATTTTACCTTAGGGGAAATGCTTGATGACTATGTATATTATGGAAGTACAGAATTTAGAGGAATTCATACAAAAAGTCCATTAATCTTAAGAAAAAAAGAGAAAGAAACAATAACGACAATAGACACAACAGATATATATCCAGAATATTATCTAATAGAGGTGGAAAAATTCGAGAATGTAATACAGAATGACTTGGATGAATGGATATATTTTTTAAAGAATGAAAGCATAAAGGATGATTTTAAGTCAAAGAATATAAAGAAGATGCAAGAGAAGCTTGACATCCTGAAAATGCCTCTTAAGGAAAGAAAGAGGTATGAGAGATATTTAATGAATCTTGCCAGTGAGATTGATATAATTGAAGGTGCAAGAGAAGAAGGGAAAGCAGAAGGGAGAACAGAAGGGAGAACAGAAGGGAAAGCAGAAGGCATAAAAGAAGGCATAAAAACAATTGCCAAAAACTTATTAGATGTTTTAGATAATCAGACCATATCGAAAAAGACCGGTTTAACAATAGAAGAAGTAGAAGCATTAAGAAAATAGAAAATATAATATAAGCCAGTGGTCGCCAGCAACTAACAGCCGATATATGCAACATCATCGGCAGGACCTGCAATCGACCCACATCTTATAATAGTGATGATAAGAAATAGGGATTGACTTTTTAGCCAATATT
>JAHIZN010000274.1 GCA_018814245.1 bacterium | reverse complement strand
TATGTGCCTGTAGCTGCAACCCTTGTGGTCGCCAGACACATTTTTTGCTGTATTTCTGTGGCTTAATGCAACAACCGCACAGCTCGAAAATACTTGGATGCCAATGAGTTCAAAAAATTTAGATTGGACAATGGCGATATAGAATGGAACGATTATGATCTTTGTTTTCCAATAGCTGACTTGTATGAAAACAATATTAAACCATAACAAGTCGTTGCAGCAGACGGCTAACGCCTGCCGATGAACTCAAGTGTTGTTAAGGTCGCTTCGCTTCCTCAACAACGCTGCGAATGAGAAATATCCACTGTTTGTTCGTCACTTCGCTCCTCACAACCAGCGGATGGAACAGATGCCCTGTTCCATTGTATCTGATGGAAATGAGTAGTACACCATGACATTAATTTTTGATGGCTTGATAGGGAGATTCCTGCAGGAGTTTACCCCTGTGAATGCAGGAGCAGGAATGACAGAGTGTAGTAGTGGCAATTCATGAATTGCCACTACAGTACGCAACTGTAGCTGCAGGGCTTGTCCCTGCCTTAATCATATTTTATGCCCTGAATAGGTACGAAGTCATACTATATAATTTAGCAAGAATTTATGTTATAGTGTAGTAGTTACCAGAGAATGTTTATAACTAATCAGGAGCATCACATGTCCGCAAAGAAAAAGCAACAAGCAACAAAACAAAGGGTCACAGTGTCTCAAACCTCAAGTGCCAGAGGTGCTGCTTCTGCCAGAGGTGCTACCTCCGCCAGAGGTGCTACCTCCCTCAAGTCTCAAGCCTCACGAGCATCATGGGGTTTAGGCTTGATTGGGATTGGAAAGGTCAATACAGGAGAAAACAAATTAGGAATGTTTGAGTATGTTTGTGGGATCCTTGTTTTTCTTGCAGCATTATTCACCTATCTTTACACCCTTACCCCGGATATTGGCTTTCATGACTGCGGCGATATGGTGCCGGCGGTTGTAAATCTTGGGGTATGCCATCCGCCGGGCTATCCATTCTTTTGCCTGCTTGGCAAACTATTCATCAGCCTTGTTCCGATAGGCAATATTGCGTATCGGATGAATTTCCTTTCCAGCCTCTTTGCCTCAACCACGGTGATGATTGTTTATTTTATAGTGGTGAGGGTGGGACAATCCATCATTTCTAACAGCCGTATCAGCTGCATTATTTCTGGTGTGGTCTCTGCAGGTATGCTTATGTTTGCTGCTACATTCTGGGAACAGGCAGTTATTGCGGAAAAGTACAGCCTGAATGTCTTGTTTGCCAGCCTCCTGCTTTTCATCCTTATCAAATGGCAGAATGATACAAGGGCAAATTCGAAATTACCCTTCGTCTTTGCCGCAACACTTGGACTGGCATTTACCCATCACCTCCAGACTATATATATTGTACCAGCAAGTATCTACTTTATTGCGGTAATCTTGTGGAATAAAAAACAACAGCTGTTTTCCAATTCAGGGCAAATACAAGATTCGTTCCTTCCCTCTCCGCGTCCTCCGCGTCTCCGCGTGAGGTTGTTCTCCAATTCAGGACGAATACAAGGGGGCAGCAACCCTATTAATTCGCCGATACGCCTGATAGCTGCCATGCTGGCATGTTTTATTGTTCCACTACTCCTGTACCTGTACCTGCCCTTGCGAGCCATGTCTCATCCGCCGCTAAACTGGGGCGATCCACAGACATTGCCGCGATTCATGGATTATATTACCATTCAGGCATACAAGCATTTTATCATCAGCTCACCTGCAATTTGGCTGCAAAATGCATGGACACACATGACAACATTTTTTCCAAACCAGTTTACGGGGTGGATAGTGTGGCTGTCCGTTGTTGGGCTTGTTTTTTTGATAAAATATTGTCGAACCATATCCCTGCTGCTCTGTCTGGTTGTACTGACCAATATTGCTGCTGCCGTACGATATGGCATCTCAAACATTCAGGACTACTATCTTACCTCGTTTATGGTCTTTGCCATCTTTATTGGTTGTGGTATCCTTGGGATAATGAAAATGGTCATTAGCAGGGGCATTCCTCCGGCTGTTGCCATTATCTTTCTTTGTCTGCCGATAATTCCTTTTCATGCCCATTACAAACAATGTCAGCATCGAGCGTATTATTTTCCCACAGACATTGCCAGAAACCTGCTTACGACCCTTGAACCAAATTCTGTTATTCTCATCAAGGGGGATGTGAACGGATTCCCTGTCTGGTATCAAAGATATGTGGAGAACAAGCGGGAGGATGTTGCCCTGGTTGACACACCGTTTTTGTTTCAGGATTGGTATATCGAGCATGTCAGGCATAATTTTCCCCAGCTTAATGTGGATATTTCTCCCCCAGCGTCGCCGGGTGAGGAGCTTGGGTATGTGAGATTCAGGGATATATTAAAGAAAAATGTGGGACAACGGGGCGTGTACCACTATTCAGATGAGCCTGTTCCTCAGGGATATGCGGGTGTCCCTTACAGCTTTTTTGTAAAGATAGTAAATGAAGGGTCAGATGTGCTGTCTGAACTAAAGAAGGGGGATGTTCCATTGATTCTGCGAAGGGATTGTCCACTTGATGCCAAAGCCACAGACATGCTTCGCAATTATGCTGGTGGGTATAATAATCGGGGGAATAATTACCTTGGTGCTGGCAAGTATGATCTGGCCATTCATGAGCTTAATCGGGCAGTGAAGATAGATGCCAACATCCCTGTGATTTACTATAATCTTGGCAGGTGCTATGGACAGAAGGGACAAATAAAGGAAGCAATTGATAACTTTAAGCATGCCCTGACATTGAACCCGAACCAACCCGGCATTCATAAGGCTATCGGGGGACTGTATGAAAAGGGAAACAATCCCCAGCAGGCACTCAAGGAATACAAGCAAGAGGCAAATATTTCTCCTGATGATGTTGAGACATACCTCGCCATTGCCCGCGTCAGCCTTGAGCTAAAGATGCCAAGTGAAACCATCTCTGCATGTGAACAATTAGTGAGGCTCGCACCAAACAATGTAGAGTTCAGGAAAAATCTGGCACTGCTTTATTATCAAAATGGACGGATGCAAGAAGCACAAGCTGCATTTCAACAGGTATTGCAGCTATCCCCAAATGATATGGGTGCAAGACAGATGTTGGAAAGGATGCAGCAAATGTTGTAACTGATGGGATAGCATGCTGATAGTGAGGATTAAGCGGATTGAGCTGCTATTTTTTGATTGCCTTAATTACAAAAAATGGTAACTATTCAGGTATGCATCAAAAAGTGGAAGAAAAAGGGGATAAGGAAATAAAGAGGATATGGAGATGATGGAATATCCAGAAAACTTACTTACCAAAAGAATAATTCAATGTATCATCAAGATACACCAGTCGACTGATCAAAGCTTTCCTACCTGTGCGGTTGTGGATAATTGCATCAAGTCTCGTTAGTCAGCAGCTATTGCAACGAGAAAAGGTAGCACCTCTGGCAGAGAAAGAACCACAAAGGGTGTAAATTCTAAGAGATAAACCATTATCAAGCTCTTCTCATTT
>JAHIZN010000273.1 GCA_018814245.1 bacterium | reverse complement strand
GCCTGCCCTCTGTCTCTACAATCTGTTGCAGCACAATCTGTCGTGTCAATCTCGCTATAGGGAAAGAGCCACAAAGGGTGTAAATATCTTAGGGAGAATAATTCAACGATAATAAGGTAAAAATGAGCTTGATGAGGGTTCATCTTAAGAATTTACACCCTTTGTGGCTCTTTCCCTTCTCGTTAATCTGTCGTAGCATTGATGCCCAAATTATGAGTTTTCACACAGTCTGCCTGTGATTGCCCTTCTTTAATGTTTCCCACAGGTGAAAGACAACACCCTCAGCTTTCGATAACTGATCAAATCTATGGGTGAATGTGGTTTACGGCGTTGACTGCCTGAGCAGCGAGATATCTGCTATCCTCAGGAATAATCGTGCAATGCTCTCCAATAAAGCCAGCCTGTTTCCACGGATTTCAGCATCTTCAGCCATAACCATTACATTGTCAAAAAAGTTGTCAATATCCCCCCGCAAACCAGCCAATATTCGCAATGTTTCAAGATAATCTGCCTTTTCAACCAATGCCTCTACGGTTTCCTTGATTCCCTGAATAGACTGATACAGCTTGTGTTCAGATTCTTCCTTGAGCATTGATTCTTTCACGGCTTCAGCCTTTACCACTTGTTCTGACCTCAGGATATTCAGCACCCGTTTGAATGAACTGCTCAACGGTTCAACATCAGGCATCTTTCTTATCTCCTCAAGAGCCTTGACGCGTAACAGGGTATCTGTCGGGGATCTGAAATCAACCTCTAATACTGCGACTACGGTATCTGCTGCAAATCCCATGGTTGTTATTGCATATTCTAATCGTTGTTTCAGGAATCTCATCACCTCAGGGGTTAGCCCCTCTTGTGCGTGGCAACATTTGCAAGCCTCTTCTACTAACAAGAACAGATTAATCGGCAGGTTTTGCTTAAGAATAATGTTTATTATCCCCTGAGCCTGCCTTCTTAAGGCATATGGATCCTCTGACCCTGTAGGAATAAGCCCAACATTAAAACAGGCAACGATGGAATCTATTTTATCCGCTATGCTAACAATAGCACCCATAAGTGTTTCAGGGATATTATCATCAAATGACTTTGGAAGATAATGCTCCTTAATAGCCATTGCCACATCCTCTGGCTCACCGGCAGAGGAGGCATAATGATACCCCATTATCCCCTGAAGGGTTGGGAATTCACCCACCATCCCTGTCAAAAGGTCAGCCTTGCAAAGCCATGCTGCCCGCTTTACACCTTCTATGTTTAATATCGATGCCTTGCTTTTTTCTAATTTCAGAGGGCAGACACATAGGTCTGCCCCTACATCCAATTTCAGAGGGCAGACACATAGGTCTGCCCCTACATCCAATGTCGATGCTTCCCTTCTTTCTATGGATGGGTCAGGGGTGGTTTCTTGCTGGCGATTAAGTTCCTCAGCAATCCATTCGGCAATTCCTTCAATCCTTTGTGTTTTTTCGTATAATGTTCCTGCCTTTTCCTGCCAGACAACCCCTTTCTGCTGCTCTACCCTTTCGTCAAGTGTAACCTTGCGGTCTGAATCCCAGAAAAATGCAGCATCAGACAGCCTTGCTCTCAATACCCGTTCATTGCCCTCCCGAACAATATCCGGGGATTGGTTTGTATTTGCTACAACCAGAAAATATGGCAAAAGGGTGTTGTTATTCATAACCGGGAAATACCGTTGATGCTCACACATGGAAGTAATGACCACATCCTGAGGAAGGGACAGGTATTTCTCATCAAATCCCCCCTTAAGAACCACCGGATATTCTACCAGACAGGTAACCTCATCCAGCAGATCATTGTTGATTTCATAGGAAACATCTCTCAAGCCTTCACCCTGTGCCTCTGTGTTTTCTGTCTCCTGCTTATCAGGAGGGCAGACACATAGGTCTGCCCCTACCTGCCTTCTGCCTTCTGACTCCTGAATTCTGAATTCTGTATTCTTTCCTTCCTGCACCCCCTGAATCCCTGCAACAATCATATCTTTGCGTTTATCAATATCAACGATTACAAATGCCTTTTCCATGGATTGGACATACTCTTCAGGCTGAGAAATGCTGATTGGGGATGGTGCTAAAAATCGATGACCATAGGTTATTTTGCCGGAATGAATACCATCCAGTTCAAATGGAATCACCTTGTCATCAAGCAACGCTAATATCCATTGTATTGGCCTTGCAAAACGAATCTGCTTATTTCCCCATCGCATACTTTTGGGAAAAGAGATCCCTGTAATCATCGCTGGAAGGCTTTCCTGTAATATCTCCATAGCAGGTCTGCCCTTTATATGTTTCTTCACATACAAATACTCACCCTTTGGCATGGTTTTTATCATGAGATCTTCTACGCTTGTCCCTTGAGATCTTGCAAATCCCTCAGCCGTCTTTGTAGGGTTTCCCTGTTTATCATAGGCTGCAGCCTTAGGCGGACCCATTACCTCAATATCTGCATCCCGTTGAAATGCAGCAACCCCTCTGGCAAGAATAGCCAGTCTTCGCGGGCTACCATAGGTATTAATCTCTTCAAAGTCTATTCGTTCCCTTTGAAGCAAGGACTGCATTGCCTCTCTCATTTGTTTCAAGCCAGGCTGAATATAGCCTGCCGGTATCTCCTCTGTGCCAATTTCTAATAATAGATCAGGCATGTTTTGTGTCTCCTTTGTAAAATATATCGAGCTGTGTAATTGTGGATAATTACATCAAGATTAAGAAGTACAAGAAAAGAATATGAACCACAGAGGCACAGAGGTCACGGAGAAAACAGATGACAGTGACAGGATTTCTGACATCTAACTTCTGTAATTCTCTGTGTCTCCGTGGTTAATTCCTACTTCACAGGTCGAAATATATCAGTGTTTTTAAGGCAATGCAAGAGCCAATTCAACTTGCTTGCCAGTAAATTCATTAATTACTACAAGATTACCATTATCTTCCTGCCTCATTTGCTCATTTGCATTAAGCAATTCAATCCCATAAATTGTTCCATCAGCAGTCATGTCAATCACAAGTTCTTCGCTTATACGAACTGTCTCTACATTATTTTTCTTTTCCTGAAAACGAATATAGGCAATATTATAACAGGGATCATAAGTAAGCCTCATACGATAATCCTCCTTATGCTTGCTTTATGCCAATTAAAAATAGCGGGTGATAATTGTGATAACTAACCAGTCAGTTCCTTCCTGGACAGCATAAGCTTCGACCTGTTTGGTTCTATAGTACTTGTCACGCCAATTATTATCAAAGGGAAAATTTCGCCGGAAGCCTGTGCGTCCAAACCTTGCTGGAAATCGTTCACCATCTTTGACAACAATCGTTACTTGCTCTTTTGTCGTACCTCGTTCTTCCATTCGCTCCAAGGCATGGGGATGAAAACGAACCAACATCATTTTGCTCCTTCACAAGCATCTTTGGTATGCGACATTACGACTGAATAGCTATTCCCCCTTAGCAAGCAATGGGAACCCTTTTCTCTCTCTTTCCTTCATATAAGCAGCAGCACATTTTCTGGCAAGGTTTCGCACCCTTGCAATGTAACCAGTCCTTTGTGTAACACTTATAGCACTGCGAGCATCAAGCATATTAAAGGCGTGTGAGCTTTTCAGGCAAAAATCATAGGCAGGCAGTGGCAGATTTTCATTGATACATTTCAAAGATTCCTGCTCATACCTCTCAAAAAGCCCAAACCACATCTCCACATCAGCCTTTTCAAAGTTATATTTTGAAAACTCAACCTCTGTCTGATGATGTACCTGCCCATACTTTAGTTCATCGGTCCAGTTTATATCAAACACAGAATCCTTTTTCTGGATATACATGGTTAATCTCTCTAAGCCATAGGTTAATTCTACGGACACAGGAGAGAGGGCAAATCCGCCTATGTTTTGAAAATAGGTAAACTGTGTTATCTCCATCCCATCAAGCCACACCTCCCATCCAAGCCCGGAGGCACCAAGCGTGGGTGATTCCCAGTCATCCTCTACAAACCTGATGTCATGCTCATTTGGGTTTATCCCAATCTTTACCAAGCTCTGGAGGTAGAGATCCTGAACATTATCCGGTGACGGCTTTAAGATAACCTGAAACTGATAGTAATGCTGCAATCGGTTGGGATTTTCTCCATATCTGCCGTCAGTGGGCCTTCTTGACGGCTCAACATATGCCGCCTTCCATGGCTCTGGCCCAAGAACCCGTAAGAATGTATGCGGGTTGAATGTACCTGCCCCAACCTCAATATCATATGGTTGAGCAATCAAGCACCCTTGATTACTCCAGAATGCTTGAAGGCTTAGGATTATTTCTTGAAAATTCATGAGTTACTCCTTTTGTAACTACTCAGCTATTGTTATTTCATACACATTTCGAATCAGTCAGAAATCGTAACTATTCAGATGTGTAATGAAGGAGAAATGGAGAAAATGGGGAAATGGAGAAAAGAAGAATTAACTGATAAAATTACAAGAATT
>JAHIZN010000272.1 GCA_018814245.1 bacterium | reverse complement strand
GGTGAACCTGTAGAGACATGTAGAGACACAATATCTTGTGTCTCTACTGCTATATGCCTTTCAGATTTTTCCCCCATCTCATCTGTAATCTGTGAAATCTGCGTAATCTGCGGATTAAATCCTAATTGCACAGCTTGAAATAGTTCGGAATGACACTTTAGCCTATTCCGTAACAGCCTATCGATGTTCAAGTTTTAATATTAAGGAAGCGTATCATGCAAGGAAAAAAAAGTATTAGAAACAAGGTAATTTTTTTAGGGTTAAGTAGCTTGTTATTGTTGCTTGGTATAAAAGGGGTAGCCAGTGCAGATGAATTGCTTCAGGTTAGCTTTGCTCCAATGCCACATGCAGTAGTGAATTTTGCTGCTGAGATTAGAGGGACAGTCAGTAATGCAAGTACTGTTACTGTAACCGGTGTATCAGTAAGCTTAGATTTACCAGAAAGTGCCTTGATTGAAAAGGTATTCGTAGATGGCAACCTACAATCAGGTACAGGGACAATCAATCTTGGTAATATAGCTGCCGGAACAACTCGAGTAATAAAATGGAGTGCTGCATTCTCAATTGTAGGGACTTATACTATAAATATGACGGCTGCCTATTCTGGCCCTGCCACAGGAACGGTTACGGTAGGTGGATAAAAGGTAATCTTTAGGAATCCGAATATTATTATCGCAGATAGGAATAATAACCGTGTAATAGAGATAGATTCGGACAAGAATATTGTCTGGGAATATACCAACCTTAGAGATCCTTATGATGCAAAAAGACTTGCAAATGGCAATGTATTAATAGCTGATTACGCTATGCATCAGGTGATAGAGGTGGATAGGGATAAGAACATTGTCTGGCAATATGGGATTACTGATAGTGCTGGTTCTGGGTATAAGCAGCTTAATGGTCCTGTAAGGGCAAATAGGTTGAGTAATGGGAATACATTGATTGCTGACCATGTTAACCGTAGAATAATAGAGGTAAGCAGGGATAAACAGATAGTCTGGCAGACGACAATATCCTATTATCCTTATGATGCCAGAAAGCTTGATAATGGAAATGTCTTGATAGCTGACCAGTATAATGATCGAATAATCGAGGTAACTACAGGCAACAATAGTATCCGATGGGAATATGGCGGGCTTAGTAATCCTAATGGAGCATACAGGATGGATAACGGCAATACCTTGATTGCAGATACAGGAAACAATCGAGTTATAGAGATAAATTATGCCAAAAGTCTTATCTGGGAGTATAAGGGATTAAATAGTCCAGTCTCTGCCATTGAATTAAGCAATGGCAATATATTTATTAGTGATAATGGCAATCATCGGGTAATGGAGGTCAACAGGGATAAGGTAATATTATGGCAGTATGGAGAAACCGGTGTAGCAGGATATAGCCAGCAACACCTTAATTCTCCATTTGGCTGTGAGGAGGTGTTGTTGCCAACGGTAGGCTGTGTGATTGGAACGATAACACGGGTATCAGATGGAGGAGTACTATCGGGTGTTACCATAATGGCAGTTCAGGATGGTGTGATAAAAGGTACGACAGCTACCTCTGCGGATGGCAGATATATTCTGGATTTATCGCCAGGGACATACATACTTAAGGCATCAATCACTGGCTATGACTCACAGACCAAGGAAGGGATAGGGATTATTGTTGGTAAAAGTAATAAAATGGATTTTACTTTAATAGACATGCTTCAGTACACCCCAGTTTATCTTCCATCTCTTGAATCTCCAACAAATTATTTCTATCCAGTTGGGGTATATCCGGTGAGAATAAAAATCTTAGACCCTGAATACCCATTAGACCCATCCAGCTTAAGGGTGTATTACAGAATAAATGACAATACAACATGGGCTTCTGTCTCAATGAATAGTACCTGGGCAGACTATGAATATTCAGCCTTTATTCCTCAGCAGACTGCCGGGACAAGGGTGTATTATTATATTGAAGGAAAAAATACAGGGGGGGATATAATTACAAGTCCTGCGAAAACCCCTACATCAAAACCATATCAATTCAAGGTAGTAGCACTAAACATTGTTTCTACTACACCCAGGGATAATGCCGCAAATGTAGGTGTTGCCGGCAATATTAAAGCCGTATTCAGCAACCCTATGAATCAAACGACTGTTGGCAGCCAAACAATAAGGGTGATGATTGGTACTGCTGCTGTAGATGGTGTATATTCCTGTCAGGACAAAGCAGTTATCTTTGAACCAACCGAAAGGTTCAGAGAGGAAACAGGATATAATGTAATTGTAACGACACAGGTACAAGACACTGCCAGTAATACTATTCCGACAGAGTATTCATTTAAGTTTTATACAACATTACTTGGCAACCTTGATGAATACAGCCGTGTAGATGGCAGAGACTTGATAATCCTTGGCGGAGCATTTGGCAGCACCCCTCAAGATACAAACTGGAATAAATTGGCTGATTTTAATAAGGAGGCAGATAGCCGCGATAGGATAGATTCGCGAGACTTATCGGCATTGGCCAGTAGGTTTGGCCGCTCAACATTACTTTCTGCTCCAAAATTAGTTGCGGCACATTCTCAATCTGCGAATGCTGTTGAGAAGGCAACCATTAAACTTGAAATATCTAACACCCTACAGCCTATCTCAATTAATCAAGAGCTAACTATCAGGGTATTAATTGATAATGCCTGTAGCATCTACTCTTGTGGCTTTGACTTGGTGTTTGATGCAGATCAATTTGAGGTAATTGGGGTTAAAGAAGGGGGTTTCCTGAAACAGGATGGGGCAGATACCTCCTTTATGGATGTAATAAAGCAAGGAAGGGTGATTATTGGAGCAAGTAGATTAGGAGAGGATGTAGATGGGATTAATGGTTCAGGGGTATTAGCTGAGGTTATATTGAGGGCAAAGCAGGACCAGACGGAAGTTAATATAAATCTCCAAAAGGTTTTGATAGAGGACTCCAATCTTAAATTATTGGGGGCAGAAATTATTAACCTCTATACCCCACAGACAAATCTCTCTCCTCGAGCTAAAGCCTTTTGCTATCCTAATCCGGCAAAGGATAGGATTACATTCAGATTTGACTTGCCAAAGGCTGGAGATGTAGGGATTGAGATATACAATATCGCTGGTGAATTGGTAAAACAGATTGAAAAGAAGGGATTGTCTCAAGGTTCAAATCAAGAAATTAGTTGGCAACCAATAGAAGTAGCAAGTGGGATATATATTTATAAGTTTGTTGTGAAGTATAATGATGGGGGAGAGGAAAGGGTGGTCAAAAAGTTAGGGGTGGTAAGGTGAGGAATAGCAATCAGATTTAATCCGCAGATTACGCAGATTACGCAGATTAAAGACAAATTCAACAACTAAGTGAGACAGAGGGCAGACACGGGGGCCTGCCCCTACGGCTGTAGTGCCTTTCAGATTCCCCCCCCCATCTCATCTGTAATCTGTGAAATCTGCGTAATCTGCGTAATCTGCGGATTAAATTCTGATTGTGCAGAAAACGGACACCCACAAGGGGATGTCCCTACAAGGTGGATTGCATATATCAGGAGGTGGCTGTAAATGGGAAGTAAAACAGTTAGCATCAATGTTGCTCTTGAAACCATAGAAAGTTTAGATGTTAATGCTCAAGCGTATATATCAGAGATTCTTTCCAAAAGGATAGTTGAATTAAGAAGAGCAGGAATATCAAAAAGAGCACAAGAAGCTGAACAGTCTTACAAAAGAGGAACAGTGAAAAGAGGTAATATTGAAGACTTATGGAAGGATTTGAATGATTGAGATTATTTGGGATGAAAAGTTCAAAAGAATATATAAAAACTGGAGTAAAAAGCATCCAGAGTTAGTAGAATCTTTTAGAAATAAAATAGAATTATTCGTAAATAATCCTTTCCATCACTCATTAAAAACGCATTCTTTAAGTGGCATTTTGAAAGGACTATGGTCATTATGGATAAATTATGAGTACAGATTAATTTTTAAATTTATGGAGAGGGAAAAGAATAAAGTTTTACTGATAGATATAGGAACACATGATGAAGTATATTGAACTTTGGCTAACAGCGTGTTTGCAATGCTTCGACTAAATTGCTTCGACCTGTGCAATTAAGATATATCCACAGATTACACAGATTATCAGAAAAAATCCACCTGTGCGGTTGCGGATAATTGCATCAAATCAATAGAACACTGTTTCACAGGACTTGTTAGCCAGCAGCTATTGCAACGAGAAGAGGCAGCACCTCTGGCGGAGGTAGCACCTCTGGCGGAGAAAGAACCACAAAGGGTATAAACTTAGGGAAAATAATCAAGCTGTGCAATTAGGATTTAATCCGCAGATTACGCAGATTACGCAGATTTCACAGATTACAGATGAGATGGGGAAAAAATCTGAAAGGCATATGGCAGTAGAGACACAAGATATTGTGTCTCTACTGGTTCACCGGTCATACAACATAGTAGGGGCAACCCCCTGTGGTTGCCCTTTACATTACATTGTTAAATTTGTCTTACAGAGGAGAGCATCTCTGGCAATTATCTTTTAATCTGCGTAATCTGCGTAATCTGCGGATATATTCCCTGTTTCTAATTGCACAGGTTGAATTTATTTTGCAATTGTCTTTAATCTGTGAAATCTGTGTAATCTGTGGATATATCTTGTATCTGATCAAGGTGAGGGATTTTATGATTATTTTCATTAAACAAATATTGGTAATATGTTCCATGCTTACTTTCTTGGCAGCAAATTCATACTCTGCTGCCTTGAAAATAGCACCAGATTCTATCAATATAACCTCTAACCAGCCTTTTACCATGAATATAAACATAGAGGATGTAGCAGATTTATACGGTGCATCGCTTGATCTTGTCTTTGATTCAAGTAAATTGATGGTAGTCAAGGTTGAAGAAGGAGATTTTCTGAAACAAGCTGCTGCCTCAACCTCATTCCTGAATAAAATAGATAATGAGCAAGGAAGGGTGATTATTGGCATGTCAAGATTGGGGCAGGTATCCGGGGTAAATGGCACAGGGACATTGGTATCAATTACCATGAAGGCTAAGGCATCAGGGACTGCTGCACTAAGATTGACTAATATAGCATTGAAAAACTCAACGCTTGATACAATTCCAGCAACGATAATTGATGGCTGCATTAATATTAAATTATTTCCGGTAACATTAGTGGTAGCACCGCCTGCCGCAGAAATATTATCAAATCAGACATTTACTGTTACAATTGCTGCTAAGGATGCAATTGATTTATACGGTGCATCGCTTGACCTTATCTTTGATCCGGATAAATTGACGGTAGTCAAGGCTGAAGAAGGGGATTTTTTAAGGCAATCTACCACCTCAACCTCATTTTTGAATAAAATAGACAATGAGCAGGGAAGAATAATTATTGGTATGTCAAGATTGGGGCAGGTATCCGGGATAAATGGCACAGGGACTTTGGCAGTAATTACCATGAAGCCTAAATCTTCAGGGACTGCTACATTAAAATTGGCTAATGCAGTATTACAAGATTCATCACTTGATGCCTTGGGGGTATCTCTGCCTGCTATCCCCATGATAAGCATCTCTTCTGCAATCTTAAAAATAGAACCAAGCATAACTGATGCCCCTACAAATCAAAATGTTACTGTAAGTATCTTGATAGATACGGTAGTCGGGTTATATGGTGCGTCGTTTGACATTATATTTGATCCATCATTATTGCAAGGAGTAAATATCACAGAAGGCAATTTCTTGAATCAAGACGGCTTGCAAACCGCATTCTTAAGAACAATAGATAATAAAAATGGTAAGATAATCATTGGTATTTCACGATTAGAGAAGGCAGGAGGTATTAACGGCTCAGGGGTACTTTGCAGCATTACATTTAAGACAAAGGATTATGGAAGCAGCAGCTTGCAGTTCGATAATATTTGTCTGAAGGATGCCCTGCTGGATAGGATTAGTATAAATCCAAGTAAGGCTACGGTTAATATCCTTCCTATTAAACTTAAATTTGACCCGGCAGTAAAAGAGGTAAGATTAAATCGTGAATGTGAGGTAAATATTATTGCAGAAGGGGTAAATGACCTATTTGGAGCAGCATTTGATGTAATCTTTAACCCTGATATTTTAGAGGCAGCTACTATTACTGAGGGTAATTTTTTAAGTCAAGATGGCAACCCAACACATTTTATAAAGAAGGTAGATAATGGAAGGATAATTATTGGTATGACGAGGCAAGGGCAAGTCTATGGGGTAAGCGGTGGTGGTGTGTTATGCAAGATTATATTTAATGCTAAGCAAGAGGGGAAATGTTTACTTTTATTTGAAAATATATCCTTAGAAGATTCAAGTATTAATCTGCTTGGAGCAACTTCAACAATAGGGACAATAACTGTAGTTAATTTTAGGGCAGGACCAATTATGGGCAAGGTAGCAAAAGCAGATGGGGTTACACCTGTTAAAGATGCTAATGTAGAGTTGAGAGAGATGAATAAAACAATAGGAGTAACTACTACTCAGGGTAATGGCAGCTATGAATTCAATAATCTTCAATCAGGAGATTACAAGGTGAAGGTATCAATACCCACCTACAACATACAACTTATATCACAAATAACCCTTGCATCAGGTGAGATTATAACGAACCTTGACTTTTTATTGCCAGAAGATATAACCGTATATCCAAATCCATGCATGGTATCTCAAGGACAAACGACTATATTTTTCTCTAACCTGCCACCTAAATCAAGGATTAGGATTTATACAATTGCAGGTGAATTAATTAAGACGATAGAAAATGATAATTTATGGAATCCTGAGGAAGTGGCAAGTGGAGTATATATCTATATTATTACAAATGATGACGGATTAAGCGAAAGAGGCAAGATTGGGGTGATAAAGTGAAAGGAAGAGAGATAATCCGCAGATTACGCAGATTAAAGAAAGTGTTTTATGCAAATGGAAAAAAGAGATCCAAAGACATATGAGATTATTGGGGCAGCGATGGATGTGCATCG
>JAHIZN010000271.1 GCA_018814245.1 bacterium | reverse complement strand
ATTCTCGTAAGCGTTCAGGTAGTGTAAGAAAAGGGGATATGTGAGGGGATAAGGGGATTTTTATAGAGAGATAAGGAGATGAGGAGATATTTATTCTAATTAACCCTCCTGAAGTCTATTTTTTTCATCCCCATATCTCCTGTCATATCTCCGTATCCCCCTTCTTACACTCTTTGATGAATAGGCTGAACGCTTACCAATTCTCATTATGAAAAAAACATTCCCGCAAAGATCTGCATAAGGATTCGCAAAGAATGCAGAGCAAGAGGAAAAAGATGAGATTTTCATCATTTTTCTCTCTTCTTTAGCCTTATCTCTGCGGACTTTGCGAAAACTTTGCGATCTTTGCGTGCCAAAATGAGAATCGCTGTTTTATGCAGAAAATACCTTGACATTTCCTGTAAGTTTTGGTACACTATATTATAAATGTTAAAGATGGGAGGTTCTTATGAAGAACTGGTTATTGCCTGCAGTCATTGGATTATTTATTATTTCATCAACTACCTTTGTTGTCTTATTAATTGCATCCACTACTGAGATAGATGATGAAGATATGTCTATTGAGAAAATAAGTGTTACAAAGCAGAAACCACAAGTAAAGCCTGTACATGTTAAGCAAGAGATTGCAGTACAACCCTTAAAACCTGCCAAACCCGAGGGAATTGTAATTGCATATAAAAATGTTCAGTTACCCATTAAATCTAAGAAAATTGTGGCTGTACAGAAGAATGTTCCGTTGCTTAAGTATGTGCCTTCATTAGTAGTTAAACCTGAAAAAACAGCTAAAATTCAATCTGTAAAAGAAATAAATCAAGAGATAACAGTGGCAGCAGTCAAACCAGATGACACAATAAGCAAAAAAATCAGTAGATTGACAGAGGAAAAAAAACAGATTGAGGATGAAAAAGCAAGGCTTGAAGGGGAAAAACGGTTAATAAATGACCAGCTTCGGCTAATAAAGAATGAAAAACAGAAGCTATCCCTTCTCTCCAAAGCATCTCCGAGCGAGCAACAGCTTTTACAGGCAGAAAAGGATACCATCGAGCTTCAGAAAAAGGTAGCAGATCTTCAGACTAAGCTCATATCCATGGAAACTGACAAAAAAAAGCTTGCAGAGGAAAAAAAATTGCTTGAAGAGGCAAAGAAGCAAGCTGAAGAAAACAATGTTCTGGCTGTTCGCGGCAAAAAAGAGACTGAAAGGGAAAAGAGGTCTGTTGCGGAGGAAAAGGATCTATATCAGGAACGATCCCTGCGGGTTGAAGAACGAATCTCTTTGATCATGGATGCTTATAACAAGGAAGCAGATTATGCCATAGCTGATGCAAAAAAAGCAATTGCCAGAGCAAAGGCAGCTGATGCAGCCAAATATGAACCTGTATGGTTAAAAGAGGCAGAAGAGGCATTGGAGCTTTCTGATGCAGCACAAAAAGCAAAAGATTACGGAAGAAGCCTTGTTTCTGCTGTTGAATCAAAGGAAAAAGCAAATGCCGCAGAACGAAATTCAAGAGAAAAGATTAAGAATTATAACTCAAACATGGTTGGAGAATGTCTCAGGCTTATATCAAACTGGGCACATTAATAGCAATTTTCAATATGGCAATAATGATAAGCATTTGATAGGCATTGAAAGAATAACACACGGAGGGTAAGAAAATGAGTGAGCCGTTCAGAACCTTTATACCACAAAATGAAGAGATTTCGGAGTTTGGCGAAATGACAATGAATCAAATTGTGGATTTGCTGAGAAAATATAAGACAAATCCAGTAGCAGTTCAATTCATCGCTGATATGCTGGAAGAATAGTTGATGAATTATCCAGAACCAAAACACGATTCGTTCCCACTAATGGTCATGGAGAGTTCCGTATACTCGCCTAACCAGTGTGTTTTTCAAAACGATGAATTCGGTGTATGGCTTTACCATGCCAACTGCATAGAATTCATGGATATGGTGAGCAGAAAATATCCTGACGGCAGGTTTGATATGATATTTGCCGACCCTCCTTATTTTCTCTCAAACGGTGGAATTACCTGTCATGCTGGAAAAATGGTGAAGGTTGATAAAGGACAATGGGATAAATCAAATGGGCCGGAAATGAATCATGAGTTCAATATGGAATGGTTGTTAAGATGTCAAAAGCTGTTAAAGCCTAACGGCACGATTTTGGTTTCTGGCACCCATCATGTTATTCACTCTATTGGTTACGCCATGCAGCAATTGAGGATGAAGATATTAAACGATATTACTTGGGAAAAGCCCAATCCCCCTCCAAACTTGTCTTGTCGTTATTTTACACATTCCACAGAGACAATCATTTGGGCTGCCAAGAATGAGAAATCAAAACACTGTTTCAATTATGACAAGATACGGGAAATAAACTCTGGCAAGCAAATGAAATCTGTTTGGACATTTACTTCGCCTAATGGAGATGAAAAGTGTTTCGGAAAACACCCTACACAAAAGCCTATTTGTACTAAAAGAGGTCTATCATGAAACAGTATGAATCGGTTGTTAAAGTGATGAAAGAAAACGGAGGGTACGCTACCCTCGGTTTTCTAAATCAGAATGTATTGAAAATTAAAGGTTGTGAATGGAAGACTAAAACTCCTTTTGCAAGTATTCGCCGTATAGTTCAAGACGAACGCTTTTTCTTCAAAATACGTCCAGGTCTGTGGGCATTAAGAACTTATAAGGATAGACTGCAACCTGAAATTTTGCCAGACGAAAGCCAGCCAAAGGCACAACAGGAAGAATTTTCTCATGCTTACTACCAAGGCTTGCTTGTTGAATTGGGCAACTTGAGAAAGTGCAAGACATTCGTTCCTAAACAGGATAAAAATAAGCTCTACCTTGATAAGAAACTTGCCGAAATTACAACAATTTCGGATATCTACAGATTTAGCTATGACCACATAGTCCGGATGGCTCAAACGGTTGATGTCATTTGGTTTAATGAGAGAGACATGCCTACAAACCTTTTCGAAATTGAACATTCTACGGATATCTATAACTCTTTACGGAAGTTTGTTGAACTGCAGGATTTTTATACTCATTTCTGTATTGTTGCAGATAAAGTTAGAGAGAGGGAATTTCAGACAAAATTGTTTTTGCAGGCATATAAGCCAATCAGCAAAAGGGTCACATTTTGGAGCTACGACAATGTGGCTGAATTGCATTCGAAAACAAGTGAACTTATAAGCATCGAATCAAAGCTCACATTCTGAGGAGAGGAGTATGAATGAGGCATTCTGTGTATGAGTGGGCTCAGGCCATTTCAATAAGGCTGAGCGATGAATGGGCCGGGAAATTAGAATTCCCGGAAGATTCTGAGTTGATAGAGCATGTGTTAACAAAGGCTTTGAGTACTGTTCCGGATGAATGTATGCGGCTTGTTGGAACTGGGATAATTGAGGAATCCTATTTTGAGCCTATCGAATAGGAAAAAAGGTGAGTTCAATAAAGGTTGGGCTGGTCATGTTCTTGAGCGATATTTGGGACTTCCAATTAACTCTGCGCAATCTCCCAACTTTGGCTCATGGGAACTCAAGATTGTTCCTCTCAAGCGATTGGTAAACGGAACCATAGCCATTAAAGAGACAATGGCAGTCACCATGATTGATCCGTTCAATGTGAGAAGCACTCCGTTTGAAGAAAGTCATTTGTTGGCGAAACTCAAGAAGGCGGTTATTTGCGCACGACTGTTTGAGTCTCAAGAGGAGAAACGGTCTGTTCTTGTGCATGTTGCGGCTTTTGACCTCGATGATCATTCCATTTATGAGCAGGTAAGGCAAGATTACGAGGAAACAAGAAGCTGTATCATTGAACATGGTTTTGAGCATCTTACTGGTACGATGGGTATTCTTGTTCAGCCGCGAACAAAAGGGGCAGGACATGGAAGCACGAGCAGAGCTTTTTATGCTCGTACTCAATTTGTTGCGAAATTATTGGGGATTCAATAATAATAGTCTGACAAATGCTGTATCTGATTACCATTCCGCTGCGATCTATAACGACAGATGAGCTTGTTATCATACAATGGACAATTACAAGGGTTGTCCATTGTAATTGAAAGGCTTACCCTGTCGGTAGTCTGTCAGCCTCATTGACAACCACAAGGGAAGCATCTTCCTCTGGCAGGTTGTCGTCACTCTTTGCAGACTTTATGCCGTAATTATAATATTGTGAGGACTTAAGAAATGGAGCAACAGACCGCATTCGGCTGGAAAAAGCCTATTCAGGAAGAAATTTACTTCTACGGTCGGGGGATTGAAACCAGAGAAATACTTGAACATCT
>JAHIZN010000270.1 GCA_018814245.1 bacterium | reverse complement strand
AGGGTGTAACTTCATAGATACAACCATGTTTCCTAAGATATACACCCTTTGTGGCTCTTTCCCTTTTTGTTGCAATAGCTATTAGCTAACAAGCTCCCAAATCGCTAACTTAAATTGAAGGAAATTATGATTCCGTCTGAAGCAGCACAGTTAATGGTTGCAAAGTGAATTAGATGTTCTTAGAGAAAAATTATTGTTTCTTACTCAATATCTTGGAGAGTTATCTGAATTGAGAAAAATAACCTATAGGGAATATACAGATAAAAGTATAATAAAAAGAGCAACTGAGAGATTATTGCAATTATTGGTTGAGGTAGCCAGTGATATAAATGGAATTATCTTAACAATAGGGGGAAAAAGAGTGCCGGAAAGTTATTATGACTCCTTTATTAAGGTGGGGGAGGCTGGTATTATCTCCATAGATTTGGCTCAAAAACTTGCATCTACAGCTGGGCTAAGGAATAGGATTGTGCATGAATATGGAGAATATAAAGATAGTATTGTCTTTCAAAACATAAAAAAGATGTATGAATTGTATATGGAATATTTATTAATGTGTAATGAATACAGTAAGTTTAGTGTCGTGTCAACCTTAATTTGACGCATAACAATTTATAGGAACATCCCTGCCAGAGAGGCTCCCTCTTGTGGATATCTGTTAAGCAGGGACAAGCCCTGCAGCTACATTGTGATCGATTGTTGTGTGAGAGAATCTTGTAGCTGCGACCATTGTGGTCGCTTAATTGGTGGGGCAGAAACAGGGGAGGCAGCATCTCTCTGTCACTCTGTCCATACATAATCAACTATGCGACAATTAACAGTTGAGACACGACAGTAGTGCAAAATAAGTAAGAGTTGTCAAGCAATAATCTATTATAAATGATCATAAAAAAGGAGCAATAAATGTTTGATGTATTTTTGAAAAAGTTATTTGGGACAAAACGAGACAGGGATATAAAGCGGCTAATTCCTATCGCAGAGGAGATAAATAGTCTTGAGCCACAGATAAGCATATTGAGCGATGAAGAGCTTCGATTAAAGACTGATGAGTTCAAAAAGCGGTTTGTTGACGGGGAAACCCTTGAGGATCTTTTATCAGAGGCATTTGCTGTTGTCCGTGAGGCAGGCAAAAGGGCTGTTAATATGCGGCACTTTGATGTTCAGCTAATGGGTGGAGTGGTTTTGCATGAAGGAAATATCTCTGAGATGAGAACTGGTGAGGGAAAGACCTTAGTTGCTACCCTTGCTGCTTACCTTAATGCCCTTGCCGGTAAAGGGGTTCATGTGGTTACAGTAAACGATTATCTGGCGAAAAGGGATAGTAAGTGGATGGGGAAAATTTATGAATTTCTCGGGCTTACAATAGGTGTAATTCAACACGATATGACCCCGCCCCAGCGGCAGCAGGCATATGCCTGTGATGTAACCTATGGTACAAATAATGAGTTTGGTTTTGATTACCTGAGAGATAACATGTCTCCGCATAAAATGACAAAGGTACAAAGAGGACATTATTTTGCCGTTGTTGATGAAGTAGATTCCATACTCATTGATGAGGCAAGAACACCGCTTATTATCTCCGGACCAGCCGAGGAATCTACAGACAAGTACTATCGGGTGGACAAGATTGTTCCTTATTTGCGAAAAGAAGATGACTATCAGATAGAGGAAAAATTACGCAATATTGCTCTGACAGAAGAAGGGGTAAGACATGCTGAAAAATTGTTAAAGGTAGCAAACCTTTATGCTCCACAGAATATGGATTTGGTACACCATATAAATCAATCGCTGAGAGCACATTACATGTTTAATCGGGATGTGGATTATATGGTGAAGGATGGGCAGGTAGTAATTATCGATGAGTTTACCGGCAGAATGATGGAAGGAAGGCGGTTTTCAGATGGATTGCATCAGGCATTAGAGGCAAAGGAAGGGGTAAGAATTAGACAGGAAAATCAGACCCTGGCAAGTATCACCTTTCAAAATTATTTCCGGTTGTACGAAAAATTGAGCGGCATGACCGGTACAGCAGATACTGAGGCAGAGGAGTTTGATAAGATTTATCATCTGGAGGTTGTTGTTATTCCACCAAACAGGATTATGGTTCGAGCAGATAATCCTGATGTTATCTACAAAACCCAAAAGGAAAAACATAAGGCAATCATTCAGGAGATCTCTGATATGTATGAACAGGGCAGGCCATGTCTGGTTGGAACCATATCAGTGGACAAGTCAGAAAAGCTTTCAGTTATGCTCAAGGAAAAGGGTATCCCTCATCAGGTTTTGAATGCCAAATATCATGAGATGGAGGCACAAATAATTGCTAAGGCTGGACATCACAAGTCAGTAACCGTAGCCACCAATATGGCTGGCAGAGGAACGGATATTGTTCTGGGTGAGGGTATAGCTGATCTTGGAGGGCTTCACATCCTTGGAACTGAACGGCATGAGTCAAGACGCATTGATAATCAGCTGCGAGGCAGGGCAGGAAGACAGGGGGATAATGGTTCTTCAAGATTCTATCTCTCTTTAGAGGATGATCTGATGCGTATCTTTGGCTCTGAAAGAATATCAGGGCTTATGGAACGGCTTGGGCTGGAGGATGATCAGGTTATAGAACACCCATGGATTACCAAGGCAATTGAACGGGCACAAAAACAGGTTGAGGCACATAACTTTGATGTCAGAAAAAGACTGCTTGAATATGATGATATTATGAATCAACAAAGAATTATTATTTATGCCGAACGGGACAGAATTCTTGGAGATGAGGATTTGATAATCCATGTTCAGGAAATATTAGAAGAGGTTTTGCAACAAATAATAGATACCAGTGCTCCGGCCAAAAGCTATCCGGATGAATGGGATATCAATGGGTTAAGGGGTCAGATATTTCAGATCTTTGGTATTACCTGTAAACCCTTGGATGAATACAAGAATGTATCTGATCTGTCTGAAGAATTATTAATCGAAGTAAAAGAGGTTTTTCAGAAAAGGGCAAATATGCTTGGTAGTGAGAATATGAATCAATTTTGTCGCGGGATTATGCTGCATGTGCTGGATACCATGTGGAAAGAGCACCTGCACAATATGGATTACTTAAAGGAAGGAATTCATTTGAGGGCATACGGACAAAAGGATCCGTTAATAGAATATAAGCATGAGAGCTTTGGGATGTTTGAAAGCATGGTATGCAGGATGAAGGAAGAGATCATGGAATATATCTTTAAGGTACAATTAGTCGCAGCTGATGCACCGGTTGTGCGGCATGAAACAATTTCTACCCAGCAGCAGCCTAAACTGGCTGATTCACAATCACAATCAGTCTCATCAAAACAGCTGGCTAAAAAGACAGATGAGATGGATGAGAAACATAAACTTGGCCGAAATGATCCCTGCCCTTGTGGAAGTGGACAGAAGTATAAGAAATGTCATGGGAAGTAGGGGTTGACAGACCGTTACGGAATAGGAATTTGGCACGAGAAGCATATAGCATGTTGTGTTAATCTCATAAGCAAGCACTATATATAGTATGGTGTTGATGCTATTTATCAGTTCCGTAACAGCCTGTCGAATACAGAATACAAATGTGAGGCATATTAAATGAAATATCCATTGCATGAATTAACTGATAAAGAGTTTGAAAAACTTGTTGCTTTAATCTGTGAGCAAATATTAGGAACAGGCACAATAACTTTTTCTGCCGGTAAAGATGGTGGTAGAGGTGCAGAATTTACAGGAAGGGCTAATAAATTTCCAAGTAAAGCAAAACCGTGGGAAGGTAGATTTATCATTCAAGCGAAACATACAACCAAACCCATTGCCAGTTGTTCAGACAGCGATTTTAAGACCATTCTGAAAAAAGAAGTTAATGAAAAGGTAAAGATATTAAAAGAAGAAGGCAAGGTCGATTATTATCTGTTATTTACCAATAGAAAATTATCAGGCATTCAGTCGACAAAAATTGATAACTTTATTGATGAAAATGCCGAAGTAGAAAATCGTATTATTGGTGAGGAACATATACAATTATGGTTGCAAGAATATCCTCAGATAGCTAAGACTCTTGATTTAGATAAGCTATTACTACCTTTGCAGTTTTATGAAGAGGATTTAAAAGGAATAATAATTGCCTTTGCCAATACAAAAATCTTGTCAGAGAAAATCAAAAAAATAACAGATGATATTTCCAGAATAGATATTGAAAGAAAGAATGAATTAAACAAGATGAGTAAAGAGTATTTTGATTTGGTATTCAAGAAATCATTTTCAGAATTTGGGCAAATAAAATCTTTTTTAGAAGATCCCAGAAATAGGGAACTTAAAGATGGCTATGATAATACGATAAGTGATTTGCAAGCAAAAATTACAGTAAGTCGGGAAGAATACGAAACTTTTGAAAAAATTATTGAATATTTATTTGATTTTATATTTGAAAACAATGTTGAACAATTAAGAAATCAAAGAAGGCTAATACGCGTATTTTTTCATTATATGTATTTCAACTGTGATATAGGAAGAGCGAAGTAATATGTTAAAACCGGATAAACATACTAATCCAAAATTATCGATTATAAATATAGCAGGACTGATTATCCAGGAACTGAAACAAAAAGAAATTGTAACCTATAGTGAATTATTAAGCAGTTTAATTAACCAGACCAGTGAAAGTGCAAAAGAAGTTTTCTTATATGCAAACTCTTTTTTGTTTTTGTTAGATAAAATTGAGTATATCTCAAACTTAGACTCTTTGAGGTTAAAGGGACATGAAAATTAGCAAGATATATGCCAATAAGCAATTTAAGAATATTGAGTTTAATGAAGATTTTAATGTTATTATTGGTAGAATTTTTGATAAATCAAAAAAAGAAAAAGATACTCACAATTTAGGTAAGTCAGCATTAATTGATGTAATTGATTTTTTATTGCTTAAGAAATTTGACAAAACAAAACACTTATTAGGCAAAAGTGTTTTTAGAGGACAGATATTCTTTGCAGAGTTATTATTAAACAATTGGGATTATCTAATTATCAGACGAGGTGCTGATAATCCCACCAAAATATCCTTTAAACTAAATGATTTTAAGTCTGATGGTTTTAAGCAAGATTTTGACTGGGATGAAGAAGATTTACCTTTTGATAAAGCTAAAGAAAGGTTAAATGAATACTTAGGATTTGATGTATTGAGAAATTGGCAATACAGAACGATGATTACCTATTTTTTACGGACACAGCAGGATTTTTTGGATGTTTTTAAATTAAACAAATTTAAGGGCAGAGATAAAGACTGGAAACCAATGATGTTTAATATGCTTGGTTTTGATAGTGAGATAGTAAGGCAAAAAACAGATTTAGAAGATGCGCAAAATGAATTAAAGCAACAAATACATATTCTCCGAACAGAGGCTCAAATAGATACTAAGGAAAAAGATAAAATGCAAGGGCTTCTTGATATAAAAAAAGATGAACAGCAAAAAACAGAAGAACAGATTAATAGGTTTAATTTTTTTGAAAAAGATAAAAATATCAACCAAGAACTTGTAGAAAATATTGATACAAAAATTCAAACCCTAAACACTCAAAGATATAGTATTGATTGGGAGATTAACAAGATTAACCATTCGCTATCATTGGGTGTAAATTCTATTAACTTAAATGAATTAATAAGGATATACAAAGAGGTTGAAATCTATTTTCCTGACAACTTAATGCGTAATTACCAGCAATTAATTAATTTCAATGAATCAATTACGCAAGAAAGGAACAAGTTCTTAAAAGAAAATCTACAGCAATTAAAAGAAGAGCAACAATCTGTCAACAACGAATTGAGGGTCTTAGAAAATAGAAAAGAAGAGCTGTTGTCTTATTTAACGGAAAAAGATAGCTATGCTAAATTTAAGGAGATTCAAAAACAATTAGCATCGATAGTGGCAGAAATAATGCGTTTGGAAGATAAATTAAAAGCAATGGATATTGTGGGTGAAAAAGAAGATGGGTTAAAGAAAATAAAAGACGCCCTAGAAAATAAAGCAAGGGAGATTAGAAATTTAATAGGTGAACAAAAACATGCTGAAATAAGAAAAACTTTTAATTCAATTATTAGTGCTGTGTTAAATGTCCCTGCCATTATATCTATTGCTCAAAACAAAGAAGGCAATGTTGATTTCAGTGCAGACTGTCAAAGTCCAAGAGATTTAGAAGTTACAGCAGAAGGCGAAGGAACAACCTATGGGAAATTACTTTGTATGGCATTTGATTTGTCTATCTTAATTCATTATTCAAAAAATTCTTTCTTTAGATTTGTTTATCATGACGGAGCGTTAGAAGGTCTTGACGATAGAAAGAAAAACAGTTTATTGCAACAAGTAAAGAAAATATGCAGGGAGCATAATATCCAATATATCTTTACACTGATTGACACTGACTTGCCAAGGGATGAAAATGATCAAATAGTGGATTTCTCTGATAATGAAATCTGCTTAGAACTACACGATAAAGATGATAGTGGAAGATTATTTGGAGTAGGTTTTTAGAACACTCTTATAAAATTGACACATTTTGATTGAGCTATCATTTAAGGTATCCTTTGTGGATTGGGTTGTTGCTTGCTTTCTGCTGTCTCAACATTTATGCAATACAATGGAGGTAATTTATCTTGAAACACAATGAGATGATAATTGTTCTGGATTTTGGTTCACAATATACTCAACTGATTGCCCGCAGAATACGGGAGATGAATGTGTATTGTGAGATATTGCCCTTTGATACAGAGATTAAGGACATTAAAGGAATTAAGGGCATTATTCTTTCTGGCGGGCCTGCCAGTGTTTATGATGAGCAGGCACCTTGCGGTAACCCTGAGATGTTCCAATATGATTTGCCGATACTTGGAATATGTTATGGGCTGCAATGGATGGTGCAAAGCCTTGGCGGTGAGATTATACAAGCCAGTAAAAGAGAATATGGACGCTCAGAGATGACTGTTACAAAGTCTGATGAGCTTTTCTCTGAAATTCCAACAAATCTATCGGTTTGGATGAGTCATGGGGATCAGGCAGCAAGATTGCCTGAAGGGTTTACTGTGCTGGCAAAAACAGAAAATGCCCCTTATACAGCTATTCGTGGAAAAGAGAATCTTTATGGTGTTCAGTTCCATCCAGAGGTAGCACATACTGAGTATGGCATTAATATATTAAAAAACTTTTTGTTTAAGATATGCAAATGCAGTGGTTCATGGACAATGTCCTCCTTTATCAAGGAGTCAGTGGAAGATATTCGTGCAAGGGTGGGTAAGGAAAAGGTTATCTGTGCCCTGAGCGGCGGGATTGATTCCTCTGCTGTAGCAGTGCTGTTACGAGAGGCTATCGGCGATCAACTTACCTGTATCTTTGTTAATAATGGGCTGTTACGAAAGGGTGAGGTTGCAAAAGTTATAAAAACATTTCAAGATGACTATCATATTAATATGGATTTTGTTGATGCAGAGGAAAGGTTTTTGAATAAGCTGAAGGGCGTTGCCTCTCCGGAAAAGAAACGAAAGATAATTGGCAGAGAGTTTATCAGGATATTTGAGGAAGAGGCAAAAAGACTTGAGGGTGCTGCCTTTCTTGCCCAGGGCACATTGTATCCGGATGTGATTGAGAGTGTGTCTGCCAAGGGACCATCTGCTATAATTAAAACCCATCATAATGTAGGCGGGCTGCCCAAGAGGATGAAACTCAAGCTGATTGAGCCATTTCGGGAATTGTTCAAGGATGAGGTCAGGGTAATAGCCAAAGAAATGGGCATGCCGAATGAGATTATCTGGCAACACCCATTCCCTGGACCAGGATTAGCAGTAAGGATCCTTGGATCAATAGATAAAATGAAACTTGATACCTTAAGGGATGCAGATGCCATTATTATTGAAGAAATAAACAACGCTGGAATTTATCGGGATATTTGGCAGGTTTTTGGGGTCTTTTTGCCAATAAAAACAGTGGGTGTTATGGGCGATAAAAGGACATACGAAAATGTTGTTGCCATTCGAGCAGTAATCAGTCAGGATGCTATGACCGCTGATTGGGCACCATTATCTCACGATCTCCTGAGTATCATATCTAATCGTATTGTTAATGAGGTTCCAAGGATAAACAGGGTAGTATATGATATTACCTCAAAGCCGCCCGGTACAATTGAGTGGGAATAAGTGGATAGTATCCTAGAATTTAGGTCGCAATTTTTTAATATGAACCACAGAGACACAGAGGTCACGGAGAAAACAGATGACAGCGACAGGATTTCTGACATCTAACTTCTGTAATTCTCCGTGTCTCCGTGGTTAATTCCTACTTCACAGGCCGCAATTTTCTAATGTCCCCTCACCCTTACTTCCTCACCATTTGTTGTAATTATTGCTGCCCCTTTTTCCTTGATTCTGAAGATGTGTGGGTTCTTGTTGCCCTGCCATTTACAACCCTGATTTATCACCACTATCCCTGCATTCACCTTGTGTTCCAATTCCTTAGCAATTCTATTTGTGGGAACATTGAGAATAGTCCGCTTGCCTGATGGGTCAATCTGACATCCATGCAGTTCACCCTCGCTTCCCACCAGGCCAGAAAACTCCCTGACCCTTTTTGATAATGGAGAGATTGGAAATAAAAATCTGACCCTGCCATAGTCTATCCGGATGCCTCTGGAATCCGTAACAATTGTCAGAGGTGTTGCCTCATTCTCCCTCCCGCATCCAATAATCCTGCCACAAGGAAAATCTTTCCCCAGTTTCAACCCTATCTTAATTTTTTTGTCCAATGCTCCTGTATCTCCTATCGCTACATCAATCGTTTTTATCCCGAACCCTTGAAGAAATGGTAAAACAATATTTTCCATGTCCCATTCTTTGGCATTGGTATTAATCAGCATTTTTTTACCGTCTTCAAACTCAAGACAGGCTACACTCCCTTTTTCTATATCAAGGAATGTAGCTGTAAGCCCATCCCTGTCTCTGCCTATAACCTGTTCCCAGAGGAAAAGGTTTGCTGCTATCAAGCAGATTAATCCAGCATTTCTCCAGCCTATTTTGTCCACATGCCTTATTGTTATCAATACCAGATAATAGGTGACAATATCCATGAGCGAGGGTGTTGCCACCGGGATGCAGGCATAGGGAATTGAGGCAAAGAATTCGACACAGGCTAATAAAAGGGTAATCAGGAAGGAATTGAGGTATGCAATCAGCCAAGCTAATTTGTACGAGACTATGTTTACCCCAAAACTTATTAATCCAAGAGGGGTAATCAGTCCTACCAGAGGAACAACAATAGCATTGCTTACAAGAGAGATAAGGGACATCTTGTGAAAATAATAGGATAAAAGCGGGGTGGTTGCTAATTGAGCACCAAGTGTGGTGGCAATTGTTAGTGAAAGCCATTTGGGTAGAAAAAATAGCCACTTGTCAGATATTACCTGGGTAAAATAAACAATTCCCAAAACAGCCAGGAATGAAAGCTGAAAACTCAAATCAAAAACCATCTGTGGACATGGGACAAGACAGATTAATGCTGCCAATCCGATTATCTGATAGATGTTTATGTCCCTTTCTAAAAGATTGCGGCTAATCAGGAAGATAATCGCCATCAGGGATGCCCTCAAAACTGAGGGCACACAGCCGGTTACAAGACAGAATATGATTACTACAGGGATATTTAATAAATAGGCAAGCCTCTTATTTATCTTAAGCAGACGAAAAAAGAAGAAAAAGGTAACAACAACCAAGGCTACATTCATACCTGAAACAGCAAGGATGTGCAGTGTGCCGGTATCTGCAAACCATTCCTGAATATTCTTTGGCAGATAGGTACGGTTTCCAAGAATAACGCCATCCAAAAAATATGACTGCGGCTCTGGAAGCAATTGGTAGATGCTCTTTACTGCATAGCCTTTTATCATGGCAGAAAATGTTATTATCGGATTTATCCTTGTCTGTCCAATCCTTTTTACTGGCGTCCGGGTATCCCCTTGTATCCGGCAGGTAACAAGTATTTTCTGGTGAGCAAGGTGCTGGCGATAGTCAAATCCGCCGGGATTTTTCAGGGAAAAGGGTTGTTGTAATTCTCCGGTTAATAGAATCTTGTCCCTGTATTTGAATCGGCTGTCTATCCATGACAGGGTAACCTGAACCCTGCCACATGTTTTAAGGACAGGTTTGGAACCTGTCCCTACAATCGATTCTGCCTCTAAGGTAAATCGAGTCCTGCCGCTGTTAGAGGTGCTGCCTCTGCCAGAGGCATTACCTCCATATATTTGAGGATGATCAATGATGTTACCAATAATCGTTCCCTTATGGCCCGTGAAATGACTGATGTGATTTGCAGGAAGAAGACGGGAATCCATGGCATAAAATGGCCAGCCTATCATCAGGGCTGTTAATAAAAGGAGATGATTTTTGCCCTTTGAAAGTACAAAGGACAGGTAGATGAGAATCAGACAAATGCCACATATCCAACCTATTTCAATGTGGATATATCTTCCCAACACAATGCCTATAATGTAGGCAATAGCTGTGGAAAAAAGAGGCATTGTATTCATCACATCCTCCGGGCATTAGTCGGATAGTCTCCTTGGTTTGCAAGATTATTCGGCAGGCTGTTACGGAACTGATAATCAGTGACAACACCATACCATATATAATGCCTGCTGATGAGATTAGCACAACATACTGTATGTTTCTCGTGTCGAATTACTATTCCGTAACAGCCTGTCGATCTTCCTTAATATTTACATTTTACATCACACTCATCCAAAAGTCAACAATTTATTAGCGACCAATCCATCACATCTTAGCCACAACCAAAAAAAAATAATAGTAGACAAATTGCAAAATAAGTTGTATAATTTAATCAAGAAAAAGTGGGATATAAAACTGAAAAATTGATAAAAAGGGTGATTTAATATTATGCCCACGGAATTACCCAAGGCGGACTAATTTAAGGATGTGGAGAATAGTGATTTAATGTCTTTTAGTATACTTCAAAAAACCTTTCTTGATTTTCTTGATATATCTGAAAAGGAACGGGATTATATTTGGAATTCCTTTGAACATTTAAGGTTTGCAGATTTAGATATTCCAGCAGATGAGTGGGATAGACTGCACCACTATTGTATCTATCAAGAAGACTTTTTGGAGAATATTCTGGCTTTGTCTATAGGGTATATTTATGAAATATGGCATGATAAAACCAGATTTCATGAAATT
>JAHIZN010000269.1 GCA_018814245.1 bacterium | reverse complement strand
TTATTTTTGGGTTGTGATAGGGGAAGAAAAAGGGGTAGAGGCGAAGTTTGGGGAGGAGTATCTGGAATATAAAAGAAGGGTGTCGCGATTCGTACCATCTTTTTGGAAAATCTGGAAAGGTAAAAATCTATGAAACTCGACAGGCTGTTACGGAACGGATAATCAGTGGCAACACCATACCATACATAGCACCTGCTACTGAGATTGACACAATATGCCGTATGCTTCTCGTGCCAAATTTCTATTCCGTAACAGCCTGTCGAGTGGGCTGCGGATGAGACGAAATTTGCAAGAGGGTTTGGGATATATGCCTGCTATGGGAAGGATACAGAATATCTGATTGTCAAGGCATACATGCCCGTAGAGGATCCGACATTTCCCAGCCTGACAAAAAAGTTTGTCTCAGCCTATCGTTTTGAACGGCAAATAAATAGCCTGATGGGTGTTGTAGCTGTGGGACATCCTGATTTGAGACCATGGATACGGCATGAGGACTGGCAGGAGAATGTCTATCCCTTGAGAAAGTCCTTTGATGCCTCGCAAAGGATCGCAAGAATAAAAGGGAAATATCCATGGATAACGGTAGGGGGTGAAGGGGTTTATGAGATACCTGTGGGGACTGTTCATGCTGGTATCATTGAACCGGGTCATTTTCGATTTCAGGCTGTTGGTGAGGATGTACTAAACCTTGAGGCAAAACTGGGATATGTCCATAAGGGAATAGAAAAGAGGTTTGAATCCCTCCTCTGGGAGCAAGGGGCAAGGCTGGCTGGACGGGTATCTGGTGATACCACAGTTGCCCATTGCCTGACCTATTGCCGGGCAGCAGAGGCAATGTCTGAATGCCATCCCCCGGAAAGGGCATTATGGCTTCGGGCATTGATGCTTGAGCAAGAACGGATAGCAAACCATCTTGGTGATATTGGAGCCATAGCCAATGATGCTGGATTTGCATTTATGCTCTGCCAGATGTCAAGGCTTAAAGAGAGGCTTTTGCGGACAAACCATCAAGCCTTTGGTCATAGATTTATGATTGACATGATTATACCCGGGGGCGTTGCTATTGACCTTACTCAGGAGGGAAAAAATGAAATCTTATCTGAAATGGACTGGTTATCAAAAGAGTTTGAGCGGCTTGTTACTATCTTTGACAGAAACTCTTCCCTGACCGAAAGAATGGTAAACACAGGCATACTTCTTCCTGATAAGGCGTTAGAGCTTGGCGTTGTTGGGTTTGTTGCACGGGCAAGCGGGCAGAAAATAGATTGTCGTATTCAGAATCCTTTTGTGCCCTATGACAGAATTATCCCCAAGATGACGGTGCTTGAATCAGGGGATGTTTATGCCCGTAGCTGGGTCAGGATTGAAGAGGTACGGGAGTCGATAAGGATTATTTGCGAGATATGTAACTACTCACCACCTCTTTTTTCACGCAAAGAGCGCAAAGATTTCACGCAAAGAATCGCAAAAAATTATAAATTGTTTGCAATTCTGTGAATTCCGTCTTCCAATTTAATGGCTACTTCTATTGTTTTATACGATATTTCATTTTCAGTCATAAATCTCTGCGCTCTTTGCGGTTTTTTTACTTTGCGACCTTTGCGTGATATTATTGTTGCTGAAAAGGGAAAGGTTATCTACACATGCTCGGAAATCGACCCATATCTGTATGTGGCAAGAACAATGCCCCAGTGTATTCATTCATGTAGGAATTATCAGCACTCATCTCTATATAGGTCATTCTTCTGGCTATCTCTTCTGCCTCTTTCATGGCTTCATCAGAGAGGAGGCAGCAACTGGCACCGGATAGGGAGCTGTTGCCAATAAACCTGTATCTATCCCTGTCAATATCCGGAAGAAGACCAATCATTATCGACTTCTCAATATTTAAATAATTTCCAAATCCTCCGGCAATATAAATCCTTTCAATATCATTTACCTCAAAGCCTATTTTTTTTGCCAAAATAACGCAGGCTGTATAAATAGCCCCCTTGGAAAAGATAAGATTGGATATATCTGATTGGGTGATAATAATGTCCTCTGAACCACCAGCATCCTCTTCCCATACAAGAACAAACCCCAAACCGTCCTCTGTTTCCAGTATCCGTTTTGTTGGAATATTGGCATTGATATTTCCTGACTGGTCAATGATTTTTGTCTTAAGCAGCTCTGTCAGGGTATCAATCAGCCCTGACCCACAGATACCAATGGGTTTGACCTGTCCAATAGTATTATACCTTACCGTATAATTCAGAGGGTCTATCTCCACCCTTTGAATGGCACCCTCCATAGCTCGTATCCCTGCCTTTATTCCGCCACCCTCAAATGCAGGACCTGCTGAAGAAGCACAGCAGACCAACCAGTCTTTATTGCCAATAACAATCTCGCCATTTGTGCCAATATCAATAAGCATGGATATTTCATCAGCCTGATAGATGCCGCTTGCCAGTACCCCTGCGGTAATATCTGCCCCAACATACGAGGCTACATGTGGCAGGCAGGCTACCAGTCCATGGGGGTTGATTTTTATCCCAATCTCAGCAGCAGTTATTAATGGCATAAAATTAACCGCAGGGATATATGGGTCAATCCGAATATGGGAAGGGTCGATTTGTAATAAAAGATGAAGCATGGTAGTATTTCCAGCACAAATTATAGAGGTAATCTCATCCTGCCGTAGATTATGTTCTTGGATTAATGCCTGAATAAGGTCATTGATGGTGTCAATAATAAGCTGATGAAGCTTGTCCATGCCCTGTTTTTTGTGGCTGAAAATAATCCTTGTGATAACATCTGCCCCATGGTGTGCCTGTCGATTATAGCTTGCCTCTGTATCAATAACCTTGCCCGTATTTAAGTCAACCAACTGGACAACCACGGTTGTTGTCCCAACATCTATTGCCAGTCCAAAATTCCTTAAAGAGGTATCACCCGGTTCAAGGGAAAGCAGTTTATTATCTCTACCTATAAGTGCCGTTACCTGCCAGTTACTATCCCGCAACATGCCCGGAATCAGCCTGATATTAGAAAGCGAGGTAAAAATATCTCCTAATTCCTCAAGTTTATTAATCTCTCGATACACCCGTTCCAGATCGCTGGTATGATCATCCATGGTAGGCGGTGAAATATCAAGGAAGAGCTTCCTGACTAAGGGTGTATGACCAGTCACCTTTTTTTCTTCACCCTCAATTGTCTCAATCCTGCTGACAACCCTTTCCAGATGTTCTATCTTGGTCTCTTGAGTCAGGATTTGCTCCTTGGTGAGTCTTGATGAAGGGGGTACATCTACCTCAATACTTGTTAGGATAGTTGTGCAGCAGGCAAGGACAAATCCCTGATCAAGCTCATCCTGGGTTAATAATCCAGTTGTTTTTGTTTCTACTGGCAGAGGGGCTCCCTCATGGACATGTTTTATCCTGACCTTACACTTACCACACACACCCTTTCCGCCACAGGGTGAGTTAATATATACCCCAGCTGTAATAGCTGCCTCTAATATATCCGTACCCTGAGAAATATTGATTCCATTATTATCGGGATGGAAAATAATTTTGTTTGTAGTCATGATAATACCCTTCGAGTCTCTTATCGTATTTTGCGGGCAAGTCGAACCTGTGTCTCTGTAACTACAAGGAAATGATCAGCTATTTGTTCCGCATAGTCTTTGATCGTTTGTCGAATCACACGAATCTTGTTGTGTGTCCGTTCATCCACAAGGCGTAAAAGAATAACACCGTTATGCGGAAGTCTCTCTCGGTACACCTTTTCGCCGAAGTCTTTGTCATTTGTTAGCAGAATCCAATTCTCCTCAAACGCTTTCTGGATTATCTCACCATCTCCTGACCCACGAGCTTTTTCATACACTGAGAAGACCTCATGACCTTGCTCACGCAACCAACACGCAACTGCATGACCTGTACATTCATCCACTATGAATCGCATCATGCGGCCTCTGCTGTCAATGGCATAAATACAATGTTCTCCAAAGACTTAGTGGCAAATAGCAAACATGCCTGAATGTCTTCTTTGGTAAGCCCCTCGTATTCTCTCAAAATTTCTGTCCCAGTAGCACCGTGCGATAGCAGGTTAAGAATGTACTCAACGGTTAATCGCGTTCCCTTGATAACAGGCTTCCCAACCATAATCATGGGATCCATAGTAATTCGTTCAAGTAGCTGTTGATCCTTCATTGTTTTATCCTCCTGCATCGTAAGCGTTAATATCAATTTGCAATCATGAGAGTAACTATTCAGGTAGTGTAGAAGGGGGATACGGAGATAGAGGGGATAAAGGGGATGGGTAATATCAAAGTATTTCTGTTTCTGCCTTGTTTGTGTAATGTTAATAAGATATTCACCATCCTACCCCTGCCAGCTGAAGACAACCTGATACTCAAATACTTACCAATAATCTATTATCTCCCCATCTCCTTCATCTCCTTATCCCCTTTTTATTACCTGAATAGTTACTCATGAGATTTCTCCCTTCAGTCGAAACGACAGCCCAGTCAAAATGACAACCTCAGTCAGAATAACAGCCCGGTCGAAATGACAACTTGGTTTGTCATTCTGAACGAATGTGAGGAATCTCGCAAAAGGCTTTTGCAAGCAAGAAGCCGTTATTAGCCTTTCTTTATCCTTGTCTGCCCCTTGTCAATCACACGAATCAGCCAGAACCATGTAAACAAGCCCATGAAAACCATGCTAAGCAAGAAGCTGCCGTAGGAAATTATCCAGTTGCCGCCTTGCGTCATCATGCTGAATTCAGACATGCCAAGGATGCCTGCTACCAGATTGAGAGGAAGAAAGACGACATTGATCAGGGTGAGGTTCTTCAGCAACACATTCATATTGTTGCTGATAATCGTCCCTCTGGCGTCCATTAACCCGGACAGCACTGTTGTATAAATGCTTGCCTGTTTACATGCCTGTTGGTTCTCAATCGTCAGATCGTCAAGCAACTCTATCTCCTCTTTGGAAAAACCTGTGCGTTCTGCTATCCCGCGTATCTTAGCCAAAACGGTTGCATTGGACTCAAGGGCATTGTGATAGTAGACAAGTCCCTCCCCAAGGCTGAACATCTGCAGGAGGTATTTGTTTTCCATCGAGGTGCTCAATTTCGACTGAAGATCCCGAGAGATCGACTTGATTGCCTTGAGATGCCCAAGGTAGTGATGGATGGTTTGTAGAAGCAACCGCAATGTGAGATCCTTCAGTGATGTTAGCCGCTGGAACTCCTTGTCTCCGAAGGGGACCGTCTTCTCTGCCAAGATGACCGTAACCCTGCTTGGTTGAACCACGATTCCAATGGAAGAGACCTCGAACTTCAACTGCTCCTGAAAGGAACAATTGTCCGGGCGTTTCCAGATGATCAATAGCCAGTCTGGAGAAACCTCGACCCGCGGCACCTCATCAGGATCTAAAACTGATTCCAGTGTCAGTTTGTCCAAATTCAAGGTTTGCAGCAACTCCTGCTTTTCTTCATCTGATGGTTCAGCGTAAACCAAGATACTTGCATCGTCAGCGTCCTTCATCGTAAGTTGCGATTGCTCTATTTCATATCCATATTTCACTTGATTCTCTCCATTCCCAGCAGTTCTTTTATCCTTACCATAAATGTTTCTATCGGCTCAAAGTACTTTTCTTTTGTCCTACGCCAGCTAATCTCAATATTGCCTGAAGCCTTTGTCTTTGCCCCAATGACAATCATTATCGGAATGCCCAATAGCTCTGCATCGGTAAACTTCCTTCCAGGGCGCTCATCACGGTCATCCAATAAAACGCTTATGCCCGCACCCTGAAGCTTATAATAAATACCCTCTGCCGTACCAAACTGACAGGGATCCGCAATATTAAGCGGCAGGACAATTGCCTGATATGGGGCGATGTTTGGATTCCAGATGATTCCAGAGGCATCGTGATGCTGCTCAATATAGGCAGGGATTAATCTGGAAACACCAATCCCATAACAGCCCATAATGATTATCCTTTCCTTTCCTGTTTCGTCTGTAAAGGCAGCATTCATTGTCTTGCTATACTTGGTGCCGAGATTAAATGTATGACCAAGCTCAATACCCTTTGAAACCCTTAATTCCTTACCGCATTGAGGGCATTTATCCCCATCACCAGCAGCCCTTATGTCTGCAAACTCGGAAATCTCAAAATCTCTTTCCTGATTTGCCCCAACAAAATGGCTGTCAGGCTTGTTCCCACCAACCACAAAATTACCATCTTCCTTAACCCCATAATCAGCAAGTATTTTTATGTTTTTTAAGCCTATTGGTCCGGCAAAGCCAGTCGGGGCATTGGTTATCTGTTCTATTGTTTTGGCATCTGCAAGCGAGATCGTATTTGTTCCCAAAACCCGCTTGAGCTTGTTCTCATTTATTTCCTTATCCCCTCTGACCAATACGGCTACGGGTACATCTTCTGTTTGATAGATAATGGTTTTTACTAACTTGTCCTGAGAGACACCGAGAAAACTGCTTACCTCAGCTACACTCTTTACGCTCGGGGTATTGACTATCTTGAGCTCAAGCCTTGTCCCTGTCCATTCCTCATCCCTGCCGCATTCAGCCTTTTCTTGATTGGCTGCATACTTGCAAACCGAGCATTCAACAATCGTATCCTCTCCAATAGCTGCTGGGGCAATAAATTCATGGGAAAGGTTTCCGCCAATCAGCCCTGAATCTGCCTCAACTGCCTTGAACTCAAACCCGCAGCGGGTAAATATCCTTTCATAGGCTTGATAGAATTTCATGTAAGTTTCTACTGCTTCCTCATCGCTCCTATGAAAGGAATAGGCATCCTTCATCAAGAACTCTCTGGCTCGTATTGTACCAAATCTTGGCCTTGGTTCATCACGGAATTTTGTCTGTATCTGATAAAAAGAAACAGGCAATTGCCTGTAAGACTTAACCTCCCGCCTGACCAGATCAGTGATAATCTCCTCATGGGTGGGACCAAGGGCAAAATTAGAACCCTTGCGGTCTTTTAATCTAAACATGTCCTCCCCATATGCATCCCACCGCCCGGTTTCCTGCCACAGGGATGCCGGGGTAAGCCCGGGAAGCAGCACCTCCTGACACCCAATTGTCTCCATTTCCTCACGGATGATTCTTTGCATATTATGCAGAGCCTTCAGCCCCAGAGGCAAATAGGAATAAACACCCGAAGAAAGCCTGCGAATCATAGCTGCCCGAAGCATGAGTTTATGAGAAATTGCCTCTGCCTCCTGTGGTTCCTCAAACAGGGTGGGAATAAATAATTGTGAAATACGCATGTAGTGCCTCCTTTGGTTTTTCTATAGTGAACGATAAAAATAAGTAGACACAACACCTTGGTAGCCACAGGTTTTAACCTTGCGGAACTAATGCACCCATAAAAGGTGCGACTACCATGTATGTCAACAAATTAAAGTTGTTCACTATAATCAAATAGTAATTGCTCAATAATCTGTGGATGTTGCAAGTCGCAATTAACAACATGCAAACGATTACAAGGGAAAGAGCCGCAAAAGGGTGTAAATATCTTAGGGAAAGTTAACAAAACAAGGGTGCATTTCTTAGAATTTACACCCTTTGTGGCTCTTCCTCTGTATCTGTATTCTGAATTCTGACTCCTGACTCCTGTCTCCTGTATTCT
>JAHIZN010000268.1 GCA_018814245.1 bacterium | reverse complement strand
TCTTTTTGTGTTGAAATAAGTTGTTCGGTCATATTTTCCTTTGTTGTCATTTTTCACCTGATACTTTTAGCAAAGGGGTTGCCTAACCCATAAAAATCACCTGCTCCTTGACAGGTGCATTTTTCTTGTTAGGCTTTGCTTTACTATCTTTCGCCTGAGTGGTATCTTACTACTGTTTGCTATTTTTCGCTCGACTGGTATCTTCCGCTCTTTTGTTAGGCAAAAGCTTTGCTTCACCGTCTTTTTCTTTTCTTCAGGCTTGCCAAATTATCACATTAAATTCCACCTTTCAAGGCTTTGACTCTGATCTGACTCCCCTCACTCAAGCCTTGCTTCCAGCTTTGCTCCTTAATTCTGCTCTCGAGATCTGCCCCTGATTTTGCTTTAACCGTTCTGCAACCCAAACTTTGACGATAGATTGACAGGGAACACCAAGACGCTTGGATTCTTTATCTAAAGAGTGAATCATCCAGAGAGGAAAATTTACATTAACTCTTTTCTGCTCCTGCTTAGGATGTTTCGCTTTTGAAAAATCAAGATATTCGGAAATATCTTCTCCTTCATCAAACCTTTTGTCCAATTCATTAGCTTTCATATATTCTAATCTCCTCTTTGCGGGATGGTCGCACTGATATAATCCTGATTTTCTTCCCACGATATGTGATGATTCCTTACCAATATATCTTCGCGATTCTACCGATTACTAAGAATCGAGGTTCATTTTCGGTCATTGCAGGTATTTCGATTAAATCAAGATCGTCCCACAATGTTTGGGCTTCAATGAAATCTATGCCGTGTTTTTTCTTGTTGTTTTCGTTTTTATTGGGATCAAATTCAAATTCCATGATATAATCATTATACCTAATTTAGTATGCAATGTCAATCAGAAAATATTTTCGATTTGTGCAATCCAATTAAGTTACCGCTTTGACCCTACATTATAGCTAACTTAAATTGAAGAAAATTACGATTCTGTCCGAAGCAGCACATCAATATCTTGTGCAAATCCCTTTGGGGTATTATTACAGAAGACTAATTTGTTATTTATTACCTCCTCTACGGTTGATTTTAGTTTCCTGGCATTAACAGGCTTTCCAATAACACCATTGGCAAGAACAGCTATCGTCGGGGTATTTACCATATCAGGGTATCGAGTTAAAATTAAGATTGGAAGGTCTTCTCTACGGTGATTTTTTCTTATTGCATTTAGTATCTCTATTCCATCCTTGCCAGGTTTCTTTAAGTCTAAATCTAATAACACCAAATCTACAGATTCTTTCTCTACTATTTCTAATGCTTTTTTCATCTCATCAGTGGCAAACATACATGGAAATACCATAGTTTTTAAATCACGCTGAAAAAATTTATCATCATCTACCAGTAATATTTTTCTCATTTTATTCTTCAAGTCCTTTCATTTTCTTCGTCTCTGTCACAAGATAATCATCTCCTGGCATTGGAGGTATTGTTATTTCACTTGACACATCAATAAGTTTTGCATATCCATTGGGACAATACATTAGTGGATTATTTATCATACTGGTTACCACCCTTTTCATTTCATTAATTCCAGCTGTTTCAAGGATACATTGCTTTCTCAAAATACCATTAGCAAGTTTTGCTACACTATTTGTACCACCAGGACTTATGGCTGCTTCTGCAAGAAGGGTTAGTACCAAAACAGGAAGTTCCTCTTTTTGAGGGTATTTTTCTCTTATTGCCTTTAGTACATCTCTTCCATCTTCTTTAGTACTATCCAAGTTTAAGTCTAATATTACCAAATTTATTTTTTCTTCTTCTAAGATTCGTAATGCCTCTGTCTTAAATGATTTTCCTTTTGTTGGCGTATACACCTCATAATTTCCGAGAACATGTTCTTTTATATCCCGTATTAAAAACTCATTGTCCTCTATTAACAGTATTTTTTGGGATGTTTTTTGCATCATTTTCCTATCTCCTCCTTTCAAAGATTTAATAAATAACCATTATGGCTATTATCACCAATCATGTTATATTTATAGTACCAGCGGTGTAAATTGTTCTAATTAAAGTATTCCTTTGGTTGTTACTTTGAATATATCGTTTAATTCACAGTGTAGTGCACCCCATTTGTCAAGACAATTTTTATTAAATTTTACGAGAGAGGTCATTTCCCTCATGGTCGTATTTTTATGCAATTATTCTCAAATTCTGCCGGGCTCATATATCCAATAGCCGAATGAATGTACGAAGTAT
>JAHIZN010000267.1 GCA_018814245.1 bacterium | reverse complement strand
GACATATCTTTTCGCGCAAAGAACGCAAAGATTTCACGCAAAGAATGCAAAGGATTATAAATTATCGTCTTTTTAATTTAGTAATCATAATTCTTATGTGGCTCTTTGCGATTTTTTTCCGTTGCAGTCTTTGCGTGATATTGTTACTGCTGATATGTCAAGTTATTTATCGGATTGCATATAACTTCAATTTCCTCCGAGCATCGTTGGAATATTGTCACTCCTGCACCTGCATTCGCAGGGGCAGGAGTAATACATGTTTAATCCTAAATTTTAATGATGACTGAGCAGTAGTACGATAATTTGTAAGCGTTCAGTCATCAGCACCGTCAGCTGACGGCTGAACGCTTACCTAATCTCTGTAGTGAGGTGGATTTTTAATGGATGTGGCAATTGGTATTATTCCGGTTCGTTTTGGCTCTACCAGATTCCCGGGAAAGCCTTTGATAGATCTGTGCGGTAAACCCATGATCCAATGGGTATATGAACAAACACAAAAAAGCAAATCTTTGGAACAGGTGATTGTGGCTACAGACGATGAGAGGATATATGAGGCTGTGGCTGGCTTTGGAGGCTATGCCTTGATGACATCCAAAGATCATACTTGCGGTACATCGCGGGTGGCTGAGGTTGCAGAGGGTTTATCCGCAGAGATTATCATCAATATTCAGGGTGATGAGCCATTGATTGAGCCGGATATGATTAATCAACTGGTTCAGGGGATGCAATCAGACCCTGTCGTTTATATGGCAACACTCAAAAAAAGGATAACCAATAAGAATGATGTGAATAACCCTCATGTTGTTAAGGTAGTAACTGACAGAAATGGTTTTGCCCTGTATTTTTCTCGGGCAGGGATACCGTATGCGAGAGAAGGCAGGAGACAAGAGGCAGGAGGCAGAATTCAGAATACAGACAACGCTGGTCAAATAACTGTAGCTGCAGGGCTTGTCCCTGCTACAGGCAGGACGAATAAGCAGGAGGCAGAAGACAGGAGTCAGTCAGTAGGGGCAGACCTATGTGTCTGCCCTGATAATATACCATCCCCTCACTGGTATAAGCATGTCGGCTTATATGGCTATCGCCGTGAGTTCTTACTAAAAATTAACAACCTGCCATATTCTTCATTAGAGGCTATGGAATCCCTTGAGCAGTTGCGTATTTTAGAGAATGGCTATAAGATAAAGGTGGTGGAGACAGAATATGACACCATTGGTGTTGATACGCATGATGATTTGGTGAAGGTGGCAGGGGTGATGAGGGAGATAAAAATACAGGATACAGAATTCAGAAGTCAGGATAGCCACAATTAGCTAACCCACACAACTCACAGACGCAAATTAAAATTTGCGATTACACATATCCTGTTTCCTGCTCTTAATTGACTGCTGACAGTTGATAGCTGAACACTTATTCGCTAATCATATGTTGCATAATGGGTTAGATGTGTAGGATTTTACTTTGTGGTGTTAGGGCAGACACACAGGTCTGCCCCTACAACATATTCCCCTCCCAAGAGGGGAATCAGAAATCCATACACATCCCTTTTGGTTTCGGCTTGTCCAAGTTAGGAAGGATAAAGATAATTGAGAAGAAAGAGGCTTTGAAAATATGAAGAGGTTTTTAGGAATTATTGGAGTTTTAGGGGTTTTGGTTCTGGGAGGGGCAAACTTTGCCTTTTGTGGAAGTGTAACGGTGACTGGAACTGATACGGTTTTTATGACTATTCAAGCAGGAGTGGATGCGTGTTCGATGGGCGGGACAGTATCGGTGGCTGCTGGGACTTATACGGAGGCGGTTTATGTCAATAAAGGGATTGCTTTGGTTGGGGCAGGGAGTAATTCAACCACAATTACTGTTCCGGGTAGGTTTGACTCTACAAACATAGTAACCTTTAGCGGCACTGCTACCAATAATGCCTCTATAGCTGAATTTAGGATAATTAGAGTAACAACAGGAAGTTACGCAATGGGCGAGGGGATATACTGTGGAACTGCCTCCCCAACCCTATCCCCATTCGCGGTTAAGGTAACTGATACCTACGGCAATCCAATCGCTGGGCATACAGTCAATTGGCAGATAACCGACTCCCCAGCTACAGCGAACCTCTCTGCAACTACAACCACGACCGGAATAGACGGCACAGCCGTATCTACCTTAACCCTCGGCACAAAATCAGGCACATACAAGATAACCGCAACAAGCGGCTCAATGCAGGCAACATTTACGGCAACAGGGACACCAATCACAATACCTCACATAACCATAGAAAATTTTGAAGCAGTAGAAATTGGCACATATTCAATGGCTATAGATGAATCGTTAACCCTTTACCTTAGAAGCTATGATGCAGATAATAATCTGATTGGAGATGTTGCAGGAACATGGACAGTCTCAGGGGATATTGGCAACCTAACCTCAAGCTATGGCATTTGCACAGTTTTTAACCCAAGCAATGTAGGAACAGGCACAATCATAGCAACAAATGGGGTAGGAACAGATACAATTTGGCTTAGAATCAGTCCTGGCTCACCAATTGTCTCTTCAATTACTCCAAACACAGGCACAAATACAGGCACTCTATCTACTACTATAAATGGAGATAGGTTCTTAATGCAAGGCATGGATACAGCCTGGGACTTTTCAGGATATGGCAATTATGGAACAATAACCGGAGCAACCTGTGTGGATGGAAAATATGGGAAGGGTCTGTCTTTTGATGGGAGTAATGATTATGTTGATTGTGAGGATAATAATTTAAGCATATCCAGTATAGTTAATAATTTTTCTGTTGAATTTTGGGCATGTCCGCTTTCTACGCATCAAATTGATACGGAAAAAACATCCGGCGCTGATGGGATGCAAGGTCAAAAATATGCGATTGGACCAAATTGGGGCGATAAGTGGGGAACTGAACACGCTGGAGCAGGAATATCAATCGGGACTAATGGTATTAGCGTTTATGAACACGCTTGGAATTATATGCCTGCTCTTTTGGTTTATCAGGGCAATATAAGCGGATGGAACCATATCGTTGTTACATATACCAATAAGCAACCCAAATTGTATTTGAATGGAAATTTAGCAAGAACCGGATTAACAAGCCCAAAAAGTTATATACATATACTTCCTGATAAAATAGGCGGCATGAGTTATGGTTACTTCAACGGCATGATTGATGAAGTCCGCATCTACAATCAAGCCTTATCACCAGAAGATATAAAGAAAAGGTATCAAGGGTATTCTGGAATTAAGGAAGATGCTGTAGTATTAGATATGCCTTTTGGTATAATGGCTGCAAGGGCAAGGCTTACTAAGGATGGTCAAGCGGATATAATTGGTACGAACACACAAGTAATTGATTCAGGAAAGATCACCGCTATTTTTAACCTGACTGAAGCAGAACCAGGCACATGGAATGTAGTGGTTACCAACCCGGATGGTAAATCTGGAAGTTTAACCAACGGGTTTGCAATAACAGATGGTATTCGCCCTGGCACTATCACAAATCTTGCTGTTGTCGCTACCACCACTACCTCTATTACTCTTACATGGACTGCT